>JBGSTE010000314.1:0-3389 GCA_041736655.1 Phycisphaeraceae bacterium
GCGACATGACGGCACAGGCGTATCGGCAGTACCCGCTCGATGATCGTCGGCAGGGCTTCATGCTCAGCGAGATGGGCGTGGCGGTCTTGCTTGAGCGCATCGAGCCGGGCGCGGCGATGCCTGGCGGTGCGATTGAGCTGGTGGATACGGTCGTGGCGTGTGAGCCGTATGACATGGTGCGATCGCCGGCGGAGATGGTCGGGCTCAGCGCGTTGTGGCAACGGCTGTCGGCGGGTCGAAGCATTGAGCTGATCCATCCGCACGCGCCGGGCACGCCGGACCACGACCCGGCAGAGCTGAGCGTTCTCCTCCGAACGCCCAGCCCGGCCAAGCCGTGGTCAGGTTTAGATGGGTCTGCGACCGCGGATGTGTATGCGGTCAAGGGTGCGATCGGTCACGGGCTGGGTGCGTCGGGCTTGGCGTCGCTGGTGGTGGCTGCGATGACGCTGCGTGCAGGCCGTCGCCCGCCGATGCCCTGGCTCAGGGAGCCGATGAAACTCCCCTGTGGCAGGCGGCTTGAGACCGGTGCTATCGCACGTGCGTGCAGTCGCACCGGGTCTCAAGCCGTCCTGGCCGCGGGGTTTGGCGGTCATCTCGCCGCTGCGGTCCTCCAGGGCCACGGCAAGCCTCCGCCTTTGACGTAGCGCCCAGGCCAAACTCCTTCTGCCGGCAAGCCGGACTGGCCTAAGCGCTCGAGATCGATCACCGCCGCTACGGGGCCTGCTCCTCCTGGGGCTCTGCCGCCTGGTGATCACGATCAGCCTGATCCTTGTTCTTTTCTTCCTTCTCGCCACGCGCGTCGGGGGTCTGGGCCCGGCCTTCCAATGGATACATCGAGCCGAGCTGGAGATAACCCAGCACAGCGATCACCACCGCGACCAGCACACCAAAAAATGTCAAACGGTCTTGCCTCAGTGACATGCTGCACTCCGTCGCCGCCCCGCGCTGCCGAATGCAAGCGGGAGAAATTCGCGGCAGGACCGGCTCGAACGCCAGCCCGATAAGACCCGGAACAATGATGCTATTTTGAGCAGTCTTGCCCCTCAGGTCAACCCCTCATTCAAATAATTAATACTGGCCCAACCGCACCGAGGCCCTCTCGCGATACTCCAAAGCCAAGACCCAACCGTATCTCACGCCGGGGCATGTCTTTATGAGAGCTTGTGTTGGCGTCGCAAGTCCAGCCGCCCCTCAATCGCGTGTTCATCTGCTTCATAAAGCTGGAGAACTAGGAACTACCTTGTGCTCAATGAGGTGACAGCTAGATGTCACCTCCCGTCGCAAGCTGATCCTTATAGTGGGGCCATGCCCGCGACCAACCCGACCACCGCCGCGCCCATCGTGGCCGACCCGCACGCGTTACTCAAACGGTACTTCGGCTTTGACCACTTTCGATCAGGCCAGCTTGAAGTCATCCAGCACCTTTTCGCCGGCCGATCCGCCGCGGCCGTGTTCCCCACCGGCGGGGGCAAGTCGCTCTGTTACCAGTTGCCCGCCATCGCCCTGCCGGGGCTGACGCTTGTCGTCTCGCCGCTCATCGCGCTGATGAAGGACCAGATCGATGCGCTCACCGCCCGCAACATCCCCGCGGCCCGGCTGGACTCGACGCTCGAAGCAACCGACTACCGCCAGGTGATGGACCGCCTGCGCGACCGCTCGCTCAAGCTGCTCTATGTCGCGCCCGAGCGCTTTGCCAACGAACGCTTCCGCGAGACGGTCGCGCGGATGGAGCTGTCGCTCTTTGCCGTGGACGAAGCGCACTGCATCTCCGAGTGGGGCCACAACTTCAGGCCCGACTACCTTAAGCTCGCGCGCTTCGCGATCGACGCCGGGGCCAAGCGCGTGCTGGCCCTGACCGCGACGGCCACGCCTGCGGTCCTCGAAGATATCCGTAGCGCCTTTGAGATCGAGCCCACCGCCGCGGTCCGCACCGGCTTTTACCGCCCGAACCTCGACCTGCGGTTTACGCCTGTTTCACAAGACCGACGGGATGCGCTGCTTTCCCAGCGTCTGCGTGATCGGCCGGCGGGCCCGACGATTGTCTATGTCACGCTCCAGCGGACCGCCGAGACGATCGCGCAGCTACTCAAAGAGCAAGGCATCGATGCCCGGCCGTACCACGCGGGTATGGAGAACGCCGACCGCGAGGCGACGCAGGACTGGTTTATTCAAAGCCAGGCCGGCGTCGTCGTCGCGACCATCGCCTTTGGCATGGGCATCGACAAGGCCGACATCCGCTACGTCTACCACTACAACCTGCCCAAGTCGCTGGAGAACTACGCGCAGGAGATCGGCCGGGCCGGCCGCGACGGCAAGCCCGCGGTCTGCGAAACCCTCGCCTGCCACGCCGACCGCTGCACGCTCGAAAACTTCGTCCATGGCGACACGCCCACGCCGCACGCCATCGACTCGCTGGTTCACGCACTGCTCCAGCACCAGGGCCAATTCGACCTGAGCCACTACGACCTCTCGGCCGAGCACGACATGCGCCCGCTGGTTGTTCGCACGCTCCTGACCTATCTCGAACTCGACGGCCTGATCGACGGCGGCACGCCCTTCTACGACAGCTACCGCTTCCAGCCCCAGATGCCCTCGGCCCAACTCCTCGAACACTTCACCGGCGAGCGCCGCACGTTTGTCGCCGGCATCCTGCGCTGCGCCCGCAAAGCCAAGACCTGGTTTGACCTCGACATCGAACACGCCGCACGACAAACCGGTTCCGACCGCCAGCGGGTCATCGCGGCTCTGGATTACCTGGGCGAAAAGGGCATGCTTCAGGTGCGAACCGCCGGCGTGCGATACCGCTACCGCCGAACCGACAAGCCCGTGAACGCCAAACAACTGGCCGGCGAACTGAGCCGCCGCGTCCAGCAGCGCGAGGCCGCCGAGCTCAAGCGGCTTGAGCAAGTCATCGACCTGGCCCACCAGAGCACCTGCCAGACCCGCACGCTTGGCCAGCACTTTGGCGAAGAGATCAAACCCTGTGGCCACTGCTCGGCTTGCACCGGCAATACGCCAACCAACACCCAAGCCAGCCAACCCAACGACCGCGAGATCGACATCGACCCGGCGATCTGGCAACAGGCCATGAACCTCCGCCGCAAGCACCCCGCCGCCTTGAACGACCCGCACGCTCTGGCGCGGCTGCTCTGTGGCATCACCAGCCCCGGCCTGTCCCGCGCCAAGCTCACCCGCGAAGCGCTCTTTGGTGCCCTGGACCACCTGCCCTACAACGCCCTGCTCGCCCGCATTCAGGCAGAGGCACGAACCTGAGCCCATCGCCCTCAAACACCGCTCGCTTTGCGTTATCCTCTGCCTCATGCCGACCCCGCTGATTGATCCCGCCCTTACTCAACGTTTACGCGGACGCTTCGTCGTCTTCGACGGGC
>JBGSTE010000364.1:0-8192 GCA_041736655.1 Phycisphaeraceae bacterium
GTCTTGTAGCCCCGGCGGTCCATCTTCGAGAGCACGGCCGTGCGCACCTGACGGAACGACTCGGCCAGCAGACCCGCGGGGTGGTTCTCGACGACCAGCTCGACCGAGCCGCTGGTGCGGTCCTGGTTGGCGTCGGGGATCAAGCCCAGCAGGGCCGCGTCGGGGATCATCTTGACGTCCGCTGCGCTGCGGACGCGCTGGTCCGTGAGTTCACGCAGGAAGATCAGGCCCGTCACCAGCGCGGTGAAGAACACCGCCACGCCGGGGATCGTGATGTAAGGCTCGGGCGGGAAGGACTGCTTGGCCACCTGCGGCGGGACGGAGACTTCGACCTCGACGCGGGCCTCGTTCTTGATCGCTTCCAGCAGGTCGGCGATCGCCTGCTGCGCGACCGCGCGTTCTACTTCTGCCGCTTCCACTTCGCGATTGAGCGTGTTGTACTCGTCGAGCTTGCGGAAGTTATCCTGGCGGATGGCGGTCCATTCGTCCAGTTCCTCGGTGGACTTGGTCACCTGTTCGTTAAGGATCTGCAGGCCCAGGGCCGCCTGTTCGAGCTTGGCGTTAAAGAGGTTGCGGGCCTGCTGGTCGAACTCGAGTGTCCGTTCGTTTTCGAGGACACGGATCTGCTCGTCAATGCTCTGGATGATCGGGTGGCTGAGGCCGAACTTGATCAGTTGCGATTCGCGGGCCACGCGGAGCTGGCGCAACTGGCTGTCGATCTCGATGACTTCCCGGCTGTTCTCGAGGTATTGACGCTCTTCGTCCGAGGGGTCGAAGTCCCCCGCTTCCAGGCGCTTCTGAAGCTGGTCATGGGTCGCAACCAGCGAGTTTAAGCTCTTGAGCAGCTCGTTCTTTTCAAAGACCAGTCGGCCCACCTGCAGGGCGGCTTCGCTGGAGCGTTCGTCGATGGTTTCAAGCTTGTTGCTGGCCAGGAAGCGCTGGATCGCCGCGCGGATGCCGGTGATCTTGCCTTCCACGGCGTTGAGACGGTCCTGGGCCGCGTTGAGCTCGCGGTCCTGGACACGCTGCACGTCGCCGCGGTTAAGCCGCATGTACTCGTTGTGCAACGCGGTGAGGATGATCTGCGCGTCGTCCTTCTCAGGGGTCCTTGCCCGTGCGACAAACAGCGGGGTGTCGCGGACATGGCTGGCGCTGAGCACCTCCTCGGAGAGGTCTTCGTAGGCTTGGTCCATGTTGGCGGTATTTTTAAACCACTTGGTCTGCTGGACCGAGGGCTCGTCGAGGATCGTGCGCAGGATCGGCTCGCTCATGATCTTCTGCACTTCGCCGAGGATCAGCGGCTCGAGTTCGATCATGCGGACGGGGTTGCGTCGGCCGGTGGAGTCCAGGCTGGTGGCCTGCACCTCGAACTGCGAGTCGGAGGTGTACTGGGGCAGCAGGGCGTTGAGCCCGAACCACACCCCGGTGCCCATGCCCCCGCCAAGGATTACGGCGAAGGCGATCCACAGCCAGTTAGCACGGATCACGCGCATGGGATCGATGGGTTTGAACTTGCCGGGGCCGCCGCCTGGCATCATGCCCGTTGGCGGGCCAAGCGGGGGGATATTGGACATGGGGTTGTTGGTACTCATCGCTTGCTTGCTCGTCGGGGCGCCTTCGCTGGCCATCCCATGGGTGATTCATCGGCCGGATCGGGATGCCGGATCGGGCCTGTCGGTGGGTCCGTTTGGGTTATTTGCTGGAAATGGCTTGGTACCACTTCTCGGTTTCCTCGATCATCCGCGGGTTCTTCTCATCCTTGGCCCGGTCGATGGCCTTGGCGAGCATCAGCACCGCCTCGTTCTTCTTGCCGGCGGCGTCGTACGCCAGGCCCAGGTGCAGATGGTTGGCCGCCAGCTCGTACTTCTTGACCGAACTGCTCAGGACGCGGATGGCTTCTTCGTATTGGCCGGCCTTGAAGAGGGCCCAGCCGAGGGTGTCTTCGATGAGCGCGACGTTTTCTTCCGCCTCGTTCTTGGGCAGTTGCGCGAGCGCTTCGCGGGCGTACTTGACCGCCTCGATCTCGTAGCCGGTCATGCGGTCCGCCAGCAGGTAGGCCAGGTTGTTCAGGAGGTGCACCCGCTGGCGCATCGGGATGAGGTCTTTGTTATTGAAGATGATCGCGCGGGCGCTCTCGTAGGTCTTCTTGGCGGCTTCGAACTGGTTGGACTCCTGCCGTGCGACGCCTAGTTGCGAGAGCACCTGGAACTGCGCGGCCTGGTTGGTCAGGGGGTCGATCTCGTACTTGGCAAGCCGGCTGGCGGCGTCGGCGTAGCGGAACTTTTTGATCATCAGCGTCGCCAGCTCCACGTCGATCTCCACCGGCAGCTTGTCGCCAAGGACCGACTCGACGATCTGCACGGCCCGGTCGGGCGACTCGTCAAAGGCCAGGGACAACTGCTTGACCAGCATCAGCCGTGCGCCCGGGTCCTGGGCGCTCTTGAGCGTGGCGCTGAACAGATTCGCGGCCAACTCCGGTTCGCCCGAGGCCGCCAGCGCCCGGCCGCGGAGGGCCCGCAGGGCGAGGTTGTCGGCGACCATCGTCGCGTGCTTTTCGTCTTCGAGGATCGTGCGCGCGTCCGCTCCGCGGTTGGACAATAAGAGCGCCTGGGCGTAGGCCGCCAGGTCCTGCGCTTCGCTGGTCAACGCGAAAGCCTTTCGGTAGAACTCGGCCGAGTCGCTGTAGCTCCCCGCCAGGTCCGCCGCCTGGCCTGCGCTACGATAGTTCGCCGGCGTGTTCGGCTGGATATCGATCAGCACCGCGATGATGTCCATCGCCTCTCTCGCCTTTTTCTGGCTGGTCTGGACGCTGGTCTGGGCGATGATCTCGGCCTCTTCCATCTTCAACGCGAACAGCCGCAGGTTGGCTTCGATGTTCGTGGGTGCGAAATCGAGGATCTTTACCAGCAGCGTAAGAGCCTCGGATTTATTCCCCAGCGCCAGGTACGTGTCTGCCAGGAGCAGCTGCGCCTCCACGCGGTCCGGGTGGTCGGCCATCAACTGCTGGGCGATCTGCAGCACTTCCTTGAAGTCCTGGCTTTCCTTGGGCCGACGGCTCTGGGCGGCCATCAACAGCTTACCCAGCGACAAACGCAGGAACAGATCGCTGGGGTAGGACTTGACCCCTGCTCGCGCCCGTTCGATGGCCACACCCAGTTGGCCCTGCTGTAGCGACGGGATCTCGACCAGCAGCAGGGCACGCTCGGCCGTGTCGTTGGCGGTCTTGACGATCTGCTCGGCCTTCTCGAACTGCTGGGCGATCATGTAGACACGCGCGGTCCGCAGCTTGAGCATGTCGTTGTCAGGCATCTCCTTGCTGACCTGCTCCATGATCGCCGCGGCCTGCAACGCCTGGCCGCGGGACAGCAGCGACTGGGCCCACGCCAGCGTCGCCGAACGCAGCTTGGGGTCTTCCATCTGGATCGCCAGCTTGAAGGACTCCTCCGCTTTCTCCGACTGCTTGGCCATCTCGAAGGTCTGGGCCATCAGCAGGTGGTCCCGCCAGTCCGCCTTCTCGCCACGGGTCTTGAGGTAGTCGCTCACTTCCTGGATCGCGCGGTCGGTTTTCTCGCCGCGGACGAGCACCTCCGCCAGCACCATCATGTTGATCAGGCTTCGGCCTTCGACCTTGATGATCCCGTCGATCTCTTCCTTGGCCTTGTCGTAGGACAGGTCCTCGGCATAGAGCAGCGCCAACTGCCGGCGGTTGTCGGTGTTGCTGGGGATCGCATCGCGGATTCGCTCACGCTGAATAATCGCACGGCCGGGCACCTTGAGCTTCTTGGCCAGTTCGGTGAAGTCGTTCAGCGCCGAGGGGTGGTTCGGCTGAAGGCGCAGGATATTTTCGTAGCGCTCCATGGCCCGCGGCTCGTCGCCGGTGGCGATCTCGGCCTGGGCCATCCGCGCCATGGCCGAGGTGTTCGTGCTCTGCCGTTTGAGTGCCTCGCGCAGGCTGGCCTGGGCGGCGTAGTAGCTGCCCTGTTCAAGCTGGACATCGGCCAGCTGGATCCAGCCGTCCACGTAGTGGCTGTACTGCTTGAGCGCCTTGGTGTACTCGTTGACCGCGTCGCGCAGCATCTTGTCACGGTTCGGGCCGCGGTCCATCGCCATCGCCTTGGCCGTGGTCACCCGCGCACGCAGGAACGCGCCGTCGGCGATCTTCGCAGTCTCCGGACGACGATCGATGTCCAGCGCCAGCATGTCCTTGATCGCGATCTCCGCGTCGTCCCATCGCTGGTCCTGAACCGCCGTGAGGAAACGCACCTCGATGATCTCCGGCAGCATCGGCTCAAGCCGGATCGCCTGCTTAAGCTCCTGATCCGCAAGCTCCGCCTGATTCCACCGGTTGTAGATCAGGTACTTGCGCAGCGCCCGCGCGCCCGGCGAGTGCTGCTGGGCGGCAAGCAGCTCCAGCTCGTCTTCCATCGTCAATCGGCCGCTCTTGAAAAACTTGCGTAAAACGTCGGCCACTGACGCCTTCATCCCCGCCGCTTGCAGCTTGTCGATCTCCTCCAGCTTCGTCTTAGTGTCCGGAAAATAGCTCATGAGCTGGCTCACCAGCAGCAGGTCAAAATCCCCGCCTTCTGAGCGGGTGTTGTAAACACGCTCACGCACCATCTCGACGGCCCCGGCGATGTCGCCCATGCTCGCCTTGATCTGCGACATGTCAACCTTCAACTCCGGGTACTTCTCCAGGTCCTGCTGCTCGAGCAGGGCAATCGCTTCCGCGGGCTTCTCTTCGCGTGCCAGCACCTGCGCCTTCAGACGGATCGCGTCGAGGTTCGTGGGGAACTGGCTCAGGAAGTTGTTGAGGTGGAACTTGGCCTTGTCCAACAGCTTCGCGTCGTTCTGGCTGAGGTACGTATGGATCAGGTTCAGACGCAGCGGCGAGATCGGGTCAAGCTCGACCACCCGCTCGTACGTCTCGATGACTAGCCCGTTGTTGCCCAGCCGGCGGTGGGTCTCGGCCATGAACAGCAGCACTTCGCGGTCACGGTCCTTGTAAAATTTATTGGCGTTTTCAAAACGGTCGATCGCCTCCTCGGAGCGGTCGTAGCAGAAATCAATCCGCCCACGGAGGAACTGCGACCGCGCATCGCGCCACCCCTGGTTGGGTGAAGGGGCCTTGGCCAGCTGCTCGACCAGCGATGCGGCATCGACCAGCAGTTGTTTCTGAAGGTCGGTTTCACCGTTGGCCTTGGCCTGCTCGGCGAGGATGACCTTCACTTCCGACAAGTTCGAGAGCATGGTCAGGCGTGCGACGGTGTTGATGACGAAGGTTTGGCCGTTGGGAAGCTTGTTGTCATCCACCACCTTCAGGCCCTGCTCGATGGCCTTGGCCGCCGCGTCCAGGTCGTTATGTTGGCGATGGATCGCCCCGAGGATCGCGTGGGCGGTGGCGTCGGCGGGTCGGTCTTGAGCGATGGCCTTCGCCAGTGTGAGCGCAAACTCCCGGCCGGTGAAGGGGTGCTCCTCGATGCCCTTGTCCAAGTCGTGGATCATCTGCGTCGCGCTGGCCAGTTCCTGGGTAAACAGTTTGTCGCGGTTGGCCTTGGTCAGCAGCAGTTCGTAGAGCTTCCGGGCCGTCTCGATCCGCTCGCCGATCATCAGCGGCGCATGGGAGGGCTCCTGCGAACGCAGGTTCAGCATCAGCCCCAGCGACTCGACGATGGGGGCCGGATCGTCCTTGGCGAGCGTGACGGCGCGGGTGAGTTCTTCGTACGCGCGGAAGAAGGTGGCGTTGACCTCATCGGTGAACTTGCTGCCTGCGATGCCGTAGAGCCGGCGGGCGTTGCCCAGGTGGTACCGGGCCGCGGCGTTACGCAGCCAGGGGTCCTGGGGGTGGGCCTCGATGGACTTGGCAAGGTTATCGAGGATCTTCCGCTGGGCCTCGTCGTTGGTGGCGCGTTCGACTTCGCTGGCCTCGGCCAGCGCGAGGTATCGGCTGGCCTGCTTGTCGCCGGGGTGGTTCTGCAGCCACTTCTTGGCGTAGTTGTAGATATACGCCATTGCCGGCCGCTCGCGAACAATTAGCCCCATCCGGTGACGCTCGTGCAGCAGCTCATACAGCTTGGCGCGGTCCTCGGCCGTCGCGTTGGGCGTGTCGTGGATATTCTCGGCACCAAAGAGAACCGCCTCCAACTCGTTGTACGCGATCGTCAGGTCTGTGCACACCACCGTCTCGTGAACATCAATAAAGCGGACGAGGTAGCCGGTGTTGGCCGAGTCTTCCTGCTTGGCCTGGTAGAAGTTCTTGCCCGCACGCTCCAGGAGCGAGTTGCCAGCATCAATGTTGCCCTTGGCCAGCTCCGCCTTGCCTTCCTCAAACATGCGTTCGGCCTGGGCGGCGTATTCCTCAGCCCCCTTGGTAAATCGCTTGAGGGCAAAGACCCCGCCGCCGACGAGCACGACGAGCACGGTGGCGAGGATCACGACAAACTTGGTATTTACACGGGTGGCCATGAAGCCGTCTCTCGGTTGGGGCCTCGGGCAGTCGCCGGGGCCTGGGGTCATTCAAAGGGGTCCTGATCGATCGCTGGTTTACGGTTGAGCGCCCGCCGGCAAGGGGTAGGTGCCCGCCTGGACCTCGGTCCAGTCCGGCAGGCAGGCCATGATCTCGGGCATCAGGTCGCTGAGCAGGTCCTCGGCATATCGCTGAACCTCTGCGGGTTCCACCACGCCGGGGAACATGACCTCGACCTTGCAATAGTAACTGTACTTGTCCTTGAGGTTAAAGCTCAGGCGGACCTCGTGACTCGAAGCGATCGCTTCGCCGTTGGCCAGGAACAGGTAGAGTGCGGTGGTGACGTTGCCGTCCGGGTCCGCGCCGCTGAAGATGATCGCCGGGATCTGGATGGAGACTTGTCCTGTGGAAGCGTCCCCGAGCAGCTTTCTGGCTGGCAGACGGACATCGGTCCCAAACTTGGTCGACTCGGTGAGCACATGGTTGGGGTGTTGCGGGTCGGCGCGGTAGTTGTCTCGGCTGAGCGTCAGCAGGTGCGGTTCGCGGTAGACCAGTTGCTGGCCGGCGACGATCCAGCACTTGTCCGGCACGTGCGGCACGGTGTCGAGCATGCCCGTGTAATAGGCGATGTGCACCTTGGCGAATTGGCCGGGCTCGTCGATCCCGCTCCAGCCGGCGAGTCTTTCACCGAAGGGCGTCATTTCCTTGTGAACAACAACGTTGTCTTTGTTGTAGCCCTTGGCGTTGTTGACGTAGTAGCTGTTGAAGTAGTCCTTGGTGCCCAGTTCGGATTCGACATCCTTGGAGAGCTTGGGGTCCTGGTGGACGCGTTGCCAGTCGCCTGCCTGGTCGGGGAACTCCAGCGCGATCGGGTGTCGCAGGTCCAGCGGCAGCTTGCTCAGCGCGATGCCCGTGTACTGGATGATCGCCGCATGGGTCAACAGGCCCGCCAGCAGCATGCCGCACGCGCTGCCGAACACGACCATCTTCCGGGGCTTTCGCAGGATCATCCGCACCGCCAACCAGACACCCACCGCCAGCGTCAGGTGCAACGCCAATTGCGAGAGTGCGCCGACAAGGTTGAACTTGCCCGCGAAGACCGTCGAGATGCCAAGGGCTGGGAGGATCGATTGCAGGAAGACCACTTCCACGGCCGCGAACACCGCCAGCGCCACCAGGCCCACGCCAAGGCCGTGAGCGATGGGCTTGGGCTCAAGATGAACCTGTTCGGGGTCGTTGTCAAAGGGCAGCGGGGCCGGCCCACGCGCGGGCTTACCCTCGATGATGACGACTTTTTCAAGGCACCAGCCCACGAGCATGAGCAGGCCCGCGGCGGGGATGAGCATGAGCATGCCGACGAAGACGTGGAAGTCGCCCTGCGAGAGCGTCTTGTCGATCAGGTGCAGCCAGCCAAGCACCGCCACGCGCAGGGCGTTGACGAAGATGGCAATCGGTGCGGCCAGGGCGACCATGATCAGCCGCTGCCACCACTGCCGGGGGAAGAGGAAGGCCAGCGCCACGCCCAGCGCCAGGAAGGCCATGAGCATCCGCATGCCGCCGCAGGCCTCGGCCACGTTCATGGGCTCGGACATGAACTGCCCGTTGACCATGTAGTCCAGGTGGATCGTCGAGCCCTTGAGGTTCGCGTCCATGTCGGTCAGGGAGCTGGCGAGGTTGATGAGCAGGGTCGCGCCGTGGGCGGCGAAGTTCTGCATGCGCGAGGCGATGA
>JBGSTE010000377.1:0-1445 GCA_041736655.1 Phycisphaeraceae bacterium
CCCGCGACACTGACGCAGACCATCAATGCCATGCCCGCAGAAACAAGGGCGCTGCTCACACACGAACTGTCGCGCTGGTACCGCACCGCCGGGGGGCGCGGGGTCGTCAAAGCGCCGACGCTCTCGCAGCTCCTTCTCGCCGCGCAACAGCGTCTCCTGGCTCAGCCGATCTACTACCTCCACGAGAACAAGCATGTCGCATACGAACCCACCGAACGCCCTTGAGTTGCCCATCGATCAACTCGATGCGCATCCCGCCAACAGCAACGTCATGCCCGCAGCGCTGATCGACAAGCTCGCCGGGCAGATCGGCCGGTCGGGGCGCTATCCGCCGGTGATCGTTCGGCCGATCGGCGATCGCTACCAGATCCTCGACGGCCACCACCGCGTGGCGGTGCTGCGAAAGCTCGGCCACGCCTGCGTGCAGTGCGTGCTCTGGCCGGTAGACGATGACGAAGCGCTGCTGCTTTTGGCGACGCTCAACCGCCTGCGTGGCGACGACGACCCGCGCAAGCGCGCAGCGCTCTTATCCAAACTGCGTGAGTCCATGGAGATTACCGACCTGGCCCGCCGGCTGCCGGAGGATGCCGAGAAGGTCCGCAAGCTGCTGGCGATCCATGCTGCCCCGCCGTCGCCGCAGACGCCCCGGCCGGTCGATGACTTGCCGGTGTGTCTGAACTTCTTCCTGCTGCCGGATCAGCGCCGCGAAGTCGAGCGGGTGCTCGCTGAGCACGGCGGCAGTCGCGAGCAGGCGCTCCTGGCCCTGCTGGGTCTTAATGCCGGGGTGATCGATGAGTGAAACCTATGATGATCGCAACAAGGCCCTGCTGGCGGACCTGACGGCTGCTGGGCACGACGTGCTGTCGCTGGCGTCGCGTCATGGCTTGTCGCTGGCCGAGCTGGTGGACTGGGCTGGGCAATCGCAGACGCGTCGCACCCTGGCGGGCCTGTGCGTGCTGGCCGATGTGCAGAGCCAGTTGCTGCTGTCGCGCTATCGGTTGGTGGCGGCGACGCGGCTGATCGCGCAAGTCACCGCCGAAGCCGACACGCTCTCACCCGAGCAGGTACGCAAGGCCTGTGTGGACCTCTTGAAGATCGAACTCGCTCGCGCAGCCCAGCTTAGTCAAGACGACGCGGCCGACGTTGACACGGAGTTTGCCGAGCTGTCGCGCGCGTTGTCCGCCGGTGCGGTTGATGACGTTGATGCCGACGAACACGAAGACACAGAGGCCCAGTAGTACGATGCCGACACGACCCATCAAGACCATGCGTGAACGTCGACCCGGCGCACGATTACGGCAACTCCAGGCACTTCGGCCGACGACGCCTGAGCAACTGCACCGCTTTGTGCAGGCGTGCCTGGGCCTGCGCATCCCGCGCGGGGTCGGCGAGTCACAACAGCACGGTCCGTTTGCGTACCTGTGCGATGCGTACTTCGACAAGCC
>JBGSTE010000380.1:0-5600 GCA_041736655.1 Phycisphaeraceae bacterium
GTTGGCCCGTTCGCCGATGATCACGACGCCGTTGACAGCACTGGTCAGCGTCGTCACCGCCCCGTTCTGCACGCCATAGAGGCCCGAGGATGTACCTACCGCCGCACCGACGCGCCCCACGATCAGCCGCCCCGCATCGACGGTCGTCCCCGTGCCATCGATGATCGCCGTGCCGCTGCTGCCGTTAAACGTCCCGACATAAACAATCGCGTCGACATTGATATCCGCCCCGCCGCTGGCGTTGAAAATGCCCGTGCTCGTTCGCCCGACGATCAGGTCGATATCCGTATCCAGCACCGAGCCGGGCCCCGCCACCCGCACCCGGTTCTCAAGGAGCGGGTCCGTGCCGTTACCGATGAAGATGCTGCCGTCCGCGTGCACCGTCCCGCCACCGACCACCGCGTCACTTTGGTTGAGCCCGACATTCAAAATGCCCAGCCCGCTGTTGCCGACGATCAGCGTGTCATCCACATCGATCAGCGAGTTCGTCACGCCGTCCGTCGCCTTGCCATGCACCGCGACCTTGCCGAAGCTGCCGGCACTACTACCCAGAGACATCTCACCGACCGAGGTGCCCTGCTGCTGCGTGCGCGCCACCGCACCGGCGCTGACCTCCAGCGTGCCGATCCCGCTCCCCCCGACAAAGATCGATCGGCCGCGCAAGAGCGTCCCGTCACCGCTGACCGTGCCCACCCCCACCGACTTGACGCCCCCAAACCCATCATTCACGCCAAACGCCACGTCCGGGCTGCCGTTGGTCCCGCCGTCGGTCAAGACCACCTGTGCCCCGCTACTGACATTCAGAACGCCGGTCCCGCCGAAGATCCCGACGTTCAGGTCCTCCGTCTCAACAAACGACCCGAAGCCGCTGACGTTGAGCGTGCCCGTGGAACTGGTCGCGACAGATACCGCATCGTCCGCGTGCCCGCCCACCCAGATATCGTTGCCGCCCGTGCTGAGCGTGCGCATCTGCGCCCCCGCCAGCACGTTGACGCTGCCCGTCCCGCCACCGCGGCCGATCGTGAATACGCCCGTGTTGCTGTTGAGATTCGCACGCACCAGCGTGCCCGCGCCGCTGAGCGTCAACTCGCCCACGCCCGCCGGCCCGTCACCCACAAAAAACTGCTCAGCGAACACATCCGACCCGTCCTGCACCGTCAACGCCCCGTACCCGCTGGTCCCGATCTGCGCGTTGCCGCTGCTGGTCCACGTCAGGTTGTTGCTCGCCACCACCCGCGTCCCGTTGGCCAGCGTCGTGCCCGTCGGGTCGTTAATGGTCACCGCCGCGGTACTGAGCGTTCCCCCAGCCGCACCGGTCAACTCCCAGTCGTTATTGGTAAACCCCACCGTGCCCGCCAGGCTGCCCACGCCGATGATGATCGGGTTGCCCGCCATGTCGATCGCAAACGTCACCGCCGTCGCCCCGCCGGGCGTCCCCACCGGGTTCCAGTTCGTCGGCGTGTTGTAAACCAGCCCCGGCCCGGTCCCCACCCACGCCTGCTGAGCCCCCGCAGGCAACGCCCCCATCAAACCCATCGCCCCCGCGCAGACCCACAGCCGTCTGGTCGTTATCCCTGTCATACCCAACACTCCTCAAAAAAAGACGTGAAAACTCGCCCCGCCCAAACCACTGGCCAGGAACCTGCCCTCCCCGCTGTATCACTATAAACGCCACCCCGCCGACCACCTACGACCAATCACAGGATTTAGCACAAAAATCACCCTACACCCCCCAACCCACGCCGACGCTGAGCGCAGCGAAGCGTCTGGTCCCAACCACCAACCCACACCCCCACCCCCCCCGAAGCCGGTCCTGAGCGACAGCGAAGGTCCGGATCGATTCGGGGTTGCGGATGTGGGATTGCGGATTGCGGATTTCAAACTAAACAACCCACGCCGACGCTGAGCGCAGCGAAGCGTCTGGTCCCCGCTCGCTATTCCCCATTAAAACGATCACTCCCCCACCCGCACCAGCATCAACCGACGAAACTCGATCGCCTGGCTTCCCGGAATCTCGCTTGCACGCAGCGTCATCTCGCCACGACCGGCCGGCAACTCGATCACTCCCAGTGACATCGGCCGAAAATCCTTCACAAAAGACTCACCCTTCTGCACACGGTTCTCCTGCTCCCCCTCGCTCGGCGGATCGTGCGCCTCACCCACCACAGCCCGCACCAACGCATCACCCAAACGAAGCTCCACCGTCGACCCAACATCCGCCTGCGGGCACGTGTAGTACACCAACGCCTCGTAACGACCCGCCGTCAAAACCTCAACATCCCACGCAATCAAATCCTCTGTTTTCGTCCAGTTGTAAAAATACGAACAATTCGGGTGCACGCTGCTCCGCCTGATCCCGCCCTTGGTACGCGCATCACGCGCGGGCAGCTCCGTCACCGGCCAATCCGCATGACCCACCGTGAACGGCCGAGCCACCGGCTTCACATCCAACCCAACCTCCTCACGCCACTTCGCAACGGCACCCTGCAAACGCTTCGCTACAGCGGGGTGATCCGCGCTGACATCCCTGGTCTGCCCAGGGTCCGCCTGCATGTCATACAGTCGGCCCTTGTCGTCCAGCCGATACTGATCCGTTCGCACGCTGACGCGGCCGGCCTGCTGGCTGAAAATCGTCCGTTCAGGAGTCAAAACCTGATCGAAGCCACGGTTGAGGAAGATCGGAAATAGGTTGATGCCGTCAATCGGCTTGTCCGCGCCCATCTCGACTCCGGCCATGGCCGCAAGCGTCGGAAACAAGTCGATCGCCGCCGTACTCACACCGACACGCCTTCCTGCTTCAATCTTCCCCGGCCAGCGCATCACCATCGGCACCCTGACCCCGCCCTCATCCACCGAACCTTTGATCCCCTTCATCCCGCCGTTCCATCGCCTCCCGTTCGGCCCATTATCACTGAAATAAACCACAATCGTGTTTTCCGCGAGTTTCAACTCCTCAAGCTTTGCAAGAACCCGACCCACGTTGTCGTCCAGGTGCTCACACATCGCCAGGGCCGCGCGCGTGTGGTCGTCCGCCTGCGGGTGATCCATCATCAGCTTCTTATCCTTGAACCGCTCCCAGTACTTGCCCGGCACCTGCATCGGCGAATGCGGCGTACTCAACGGCAAATAGCAGAAAAAAGGCTTGTCCCTGTTCTTCTGAATAAACGAAATCGCCTCGTCCGTCAGCACATCCGTGATATACCCCTTAGACTTGTAATACACCCCGTCACGCTCAAGCTCCGCATCAAAATAGTCCCCCCAATGACCCGAACAAAAACCCACGAACGTATCAAACCCCCGCGCCCGCGGATGGTACGGGTACTGCATCCCGTTGTGCCACTTGCCAAAACACCCCGTCGCGTAGCCGGCGGCCTTAAACGCCTCGGCCATCGTCCGCTCGTCCAGATTCATCCGCTCCGCACCGCTCGTCACCCCATGCACCCCCGTCCGCGCGTGATACCGACCCGTCAGAAACTCCGCCCGCGTCGGGGCACACACCGCACACACATAAAACCGCTCGAACACCGCACCATCCCGGGCCAGCGAATCAATGCTCGGCGTCGACAGGTCCTTGTTGCCCGTCAGCGACAGATCACCCCAGCCCTGATCGTCCGAAACCACAATCACCACGTTCGGCCGACCCCCGCCCGACTCCCCCACACCCGCCCGGGCAACCCCCGCAAAAATCCCCAACACCCCAGCGACCACCAACCCCATCAGTCCCGCAACCTTCATGACATGCTCCAATAGTGAAAAACCCAACGCATTCCCGAACCCCACCAAAACCAACACCCCAAAGCTTAGCCCCGAAGCCGGTCCTGAGCGACAGCGAAGGTCCGGATCGAGTCGGATGGCGGATGTGGGATGTTCGATGTGCGATGTAGGATGCGGATTGGCGGTTGGCGGTTGGCGGATGGCGGATGGCGGATGGCGGATGGCGGATTTTAGAATCCCACATCGAACATCGCACATCGAACATCGCACATCCCCCTGCCCCACGCATCGTTAGCCGGCGGGCTCGCCCCGCCGATCACAAGCGCCCGATCAGCCCGACAAGCGGGCCGACGAACAAACACCCCATCCGAGCACGCAGCGTCAGCAAGTGACCACCTCGGCTACCCTCCGGACAGGCTACGGAAAGCCGAAAGAACGACTCCCGACCCCTTTTTTATCCCGACCCCTTTTTTATCCTTTTCTATCCCCGGCTCGCGCTGGACGATCAGGTCGTGCAACACGTCCGGCCGGGTCTTGACCGTAGTAAACGTGTGCGAGTGATTCGTCGTGTCGTAGTCGCAGGCCACGGACGTGAACTTGCCCAGATCGATCGCAAGGATGCGCAGGGCCTGCGGGGCTTGGACGCTTCCGGGGGCGGCAGTAAAATGGTGCATGTCGGGTCTCCTGGCAAAAGGTGAGCACGCGTGGCTACGACCACACGCTGGAACCAGCAAGCAACACCCGCAGGATAAATCCTGCATGTGCCGCCCACCGGGAGACCCGGCTTTCATAGTGTCTGGACCAAACGACAGTTGACACATCAACGCCTATTCGTTCCGGGTTCTTCGCCAAGCCTCCACCCCAGCCACCCGAAACTAGCCGCGTCGGCACGCGATGGGGTCCGACCCACAATAATCCCAACCCCGCTCTTTGCGTTCAGACAAAACTCCGTAAAATACACCCATGCCCGTGATGAACACATCACATCCCGCCCGCAACACCGCAAGCACTTTCGCCAGCGAGACGCACCCAATCGCCGGTCAGCCCCAAGCGATAACCGCCGCGTCACCACGCGGGGGCGAACCGACAACCCACCGACGCTCCGGCCCCGTTCAAAAAACTCCAAGCATCCTGGCGATGACCCATTACAGACAGCACATTCCGGGTTCTCCGCAAGCCTCTACCCCGGCCACCCGCCGGCAAAAATCTGAAGCCTGATCGTGGCTTTCAATACGCCGTTGATATGAATAACAATACGAAAACACAAACAGGTAATCCGAAAGAAAAGATGTATCCAACAAGTGGATGGACGCCATGAGTACTAACAATGGTAAGCTTAAATTAAAGTCGATTCTCCTATTTTTGGCGTTTACGTTGGCTATTGCAATTGTCGTATCGCTATTTGTTATTTTTGTGCTATCAGGCAAAAACGATCTTGCTAAGTGGCAGGATTTGGATGAAAGGTCAGCTCTACTAGAGCACTTGTTACAAGAGCCGCCCAAATCGGATGTTTCTAGAAAATCATTGTCTAGCAAATCGCCGATTTATGGACTATCTGAGACTGCTGTAATTTCTATGCTTGGTAATCCCGACAGTACTTATCCTGGAGCGGTCACTTATGAGGTTGGTAATATTGATGTCGATATGATCGGAAACTTGATAGTCCCGCAAACCGCCACATTGCATCTTTTCTTCATTGACGGTAAGTGTGTTGAGTACGCAATAGCTACTTGAGTCGCCCCGGTAAGAAAAGAAACTATGAAAGCCGGGTCTCCCGGCGGGCGGTAGCGGGATCACGTTGTGTCCCATACAACGCTCGTTGTAAAGACCACCTCTTACCCAAGGAGACCCGACATGCACGATTCTACCGCCCCCGGAAGTTTTTC
>JBGSTE010000386.1:0-9193 GCA_041736655.1 Phycisphaeraceae bacterium
GGCCATCCTCGAAGGCAACGACGCCAACCTCCGCTGGACGCTCGACACCCCCGGCCGAGGCGCCGCAGCCATCGCCGAGTATGCCGACGGCCCGCGCCTCTTCGTGCTCGGCTACCCCGGCCAGGGCGCCGCCCTCCTCGAAACGCTCTACTGCGTCAACCCCGAGACCGGCAAGGTCCACTGGCAGAAGGGCTACGCCGACTTCCTCTCCGACATCGTCTACAACCGCTACACCATCGGCGGGCCGACCGTCGATCCGCAGACCGGCAACGTCTATATCCACACCTCGCCGGGCCTGGTCATTGCCCTGGACCGCGACTGCAACGAGTTGTGGCAGGTCTCGCTTCAGGAAGAGTTCGGCCGGTTGACCTTCCCCAACGGCCGCACCGGCGTCGTGACGATCGATGGCGACCTGGCGATTGTCAACATCATCTCCAGCAACTGGGGTGCAGAAGGCCCGGCCCGCAACCGCTTTTATGCCTTTGACAAACTCACGGGCGAGTTGGCGTGGTCCTCGACGCCCGGCGTCGGCCCGCCGTTCCTTTCCGACTCGTCGTTCTCGACGCCTTACATCGAAAACCGTCGCGGCTACCGGGTGTTTTATGCCGGCACCGGCTGCGGCAACCTCGTGTGCGTCAACATCAACACCGGCCAGCCGATGTGGCGTTACCAGGTCAGCAAGGGCGGGGTCAACGCTTCGCCGATCATGTACGACAACGGCACGCCGGACGTACAGGCCGACGACCTGGTGATCATCCTGCACGGCGTGGAGAACATCGACGACACCGGCCGTGGCTACATGATCGCCATGCGCGCCGACCAGGCGCTGGTCGCGTCGATCGGCACGGATGCGAAAGACAAGCCCCTGCAACTGGACAAGAGCTACATCGCCTGGCGGAACGATGATGTGAGTTCGTTCACCAGTTCGCCGACGATCGTCGACGGTGTGGTGTACCAGTGCACGGAAGACGGCTACCTCGTGGCGGTGGACGCGAAGACGGGCCAGACGCTGTGGAAAGAAAAGTTCGGCGCCGACCAGTTGCACGCCTCGCCGGTCTACGCCGACGGCAAGCTGTATGTCGCGTTCTGGCACGACGGTTTGATCGTGCTCGAGCCGACACGCGAAGGTCCGGGCAAGATCGAGCGCAGCGAACTGGCGGGCGAACTGATCGGCACGCCGACGATGTGGAACGGCAAGGTCTACATCCACACGACCGAGAAGCTGTACTGCTTTGGCAACAAGAGCGGCGGGATCGTTAAAGGCCATGGTGTTGAGTCCACGTATGTCGGCCCAAACCCTCCGACGGCGCTGATGGTCCAGCCCGCTGAGTTCCTGATCAAGCCCGGCCAGAGCGTGACGCCCTCGGCCGACGCGATCGATAAGACCGGCCAGCGCACGCCGACCGATCTCAAAGGCTTGTCGATCACCAAATTCATCCCGCCTACCGCGCTGGTCAAGGTGGAGATGGACGCGACGGTGGGTGAAGGCGTGATCCGCGCCTCGGCGAATAACGCGCCCTCGGCCGGTGCGTTCAAGGCCTCGGTCGCCGACATCAGCGGAACCTTCCGCGGCCGCGTGCTGCCGGTGCCGCCCTACTCGGACAACTTCGAGGCCTTCACGCTCAGCGAGACCGATGCGCTGGACAACAACGTGGCCTACGCCCACCCGCCGCTGCCCTGGCTCGGTGCCCGCCTCAAGTGGCAGGTGCGGGACGACCCGACCAACCCCGGCAACAACAAGGTCCTGGCCAAGACGCTGGACCGCGTGCTCTTCCAGCGATCGATGATTTTCATGGGCCACCCCGACGACACCGCCTACACGGTGCAGGCGGACGTGATGAGCGACGGCAACCGGCGCGGCATGTCGGTGGTCGGCGTGATCTGCCAGCGGTACATCATCGCGCTCGACGGCAACAAGCAGGCGATCGAAGTCAGCAGCAACCACAACCGCATCGCGATCACCTCGCCGTACGCGTGGCAGAGCGGCACGTGGTACACGCTCAAGGCCCGCGTTGAGCACAAGGCCGACGGCAGCGGCGTGGTGTACGGCAAGGCCTGGCCGCGCGGCGAGGCGGAGCCGAAGGAGTGGACCATCGCCGCCGAGGTGCCTAACGTTCACACGCACGGCTCGCCGGGCATTTTCGGCTTCTCGCCGCAATCCAAGTTCCGCGTCTACGTTGACAACGTGAGCGTGACGCCGACGGAGTAAGACGATTTGAAACCACAGATGCAAACGGATGCACACGGATGTCCAGCAATCTAACCACGAATTGGCAGGTATAGACCATGAGAAAACAAATCAAACAATATGCCTTGATCTGTGTTTATCTGTGTGCATCGGTGGTTCCTCAGTTCTCCCTCGCCGGCGACTGGCCGATCTGGGGCCGGGATGAAACCCGCAACATGGCCACCGACGAGCCCGGGCCGATCCCGGTCGACTTTTACCCCGGCGATGAGATCGGCCGCACCGGCCAGATCGACCCGGCGACCACCAAGAAGATCAAGTGGATCACCAAGCTCGGCAGCCAGACCTTCGGCAACCCCGTCGTCGCGCAGGGTAAGATCCTCGTGGGCACCAACAACGAAAACCCACGCGACCCGAAATATGTCGGCGACCGCTCGACCTTCTTCTGCCTGGACGAGAAGACCGGCGAGCTGATCTGGCAGATGAACCTGCCCAAGCTCGGGGCCGGCAAAGTCAGCGACTGGGAGTTCCTGGGCCAGTGCTCGAGCCCCGCGATCGAAGGCGACAAGGTCTATGTCGTCACCAACCTCTGCGAGGTCGTGTGCCTTGACCTCAACGGCATGGCCAACGGCAACCAGGGCTTCCAGGACGAGAGCAAGTACTACGGCGGGACCGAAAAGCCCATCGAACTGAGCAACACCGACGCCGACGTCTTGTGGAAGTTTGACCTCCGCGAAGAACTCAACGTCTTCCCGCACAATATCACCAGCAACTCGTGCCTGGTCGTTGACGGCGTGGTCTATGTCGCCACGTCTAACGGCGTGGACTGGTCGCACGTCAACCTGCCGAGCCCCAACGCCCCGTCGATGGTCGCGCTGGACGCCAACACCGGCGAACTCATCGGCGAAGAAGCCTCGGGCATCGGCAAGAACATCCTGCACTGCAACTGGTCGAGCCCGGCCTTTGGCGTCTTCAACGGCAAAAAGACCGTTGTCTTCGGTGCTGGCGACGGACGCATGTACGGCTACGACCCCAAGGCGGTCGCGGACAAGGACGGCTTCCTCATCCTGCCCGAACTTTGGCGTGCCGACGGGAACCTGGCGAAGTACCGCACCAACGACAAGGGCCAGCCGATCCCCTACGCCACCCCACCGGGCCCCAGCGAGTACATCGCCACGCCGGTCGTGCATGACGGGCTTATTTACGCCGCGATCGGTCAGGACCCCGAGCACGGCGAAGGCGTGGGCCTGATGAGCTGCTTCGACCCGTCGCAGGTTGTTGATGGCAAGGCGAAAGTCGTCTGGCAGTTCGACAAGATCGGCCGGTCGATCTCGACCGCCTCGGTGGCCGACGGGCTGGTGTATGTCGCGGACTATGCGGGCCACGTTTACTGCCTGGATGCGAAGACCGGCGAACTCAAGTGGGAGCACAATACGCTGGGCCACATCTGGAGTTCGACGCTGGTGGCCGATGGCAAGGTGTTTTTGGGTAACGAGGACGGCATCCTGACGATCCTCAAGGCCGGGCCTGTGAAGGAAGTGCTGGCCGAGGTCGAGTTCGCCGCACCGATTTATTCAAGCGCGATCTACGCCAACAAGACGCTGTACGTCACGACGCAGTCGCACCTGTACGCGATCCAGGCCGGCGGAGAGTGATTCGTTTGAAGGCATGAATGCCCATGAAAAACAAAACCATCTGGATCCTCTTCACGTTGATGTTCGTGCTGCACCATGACTTCTGGTTCTGGGGCGATACGTCGCTGGTGCTGGGCTTTTTGCCTGTTGGCTTGGCGTACCACGCGGGCTTCTCGCTGGCCGCGGCGATGCTGTGGCTCTCGGCGGTGAAGTTCGCCTGGCCGACGGACCTGGAGCGATGGGCCGATGAAGAGAGCACCAACGCAGGAGACCGGGCATGAACCTGTCAATCCTGCTTGCCGCGCCCAAGCCCGCCGACCTCACGCCGTTGTGGGTCATCGTCGGCTATCTCGTGCTGCTGATGGCGCTGGGCGTGTTCAGCACACGCTTTTTCCGCGGCACCAGCAATGACTTCTTCGTCGCCTCGCGGTCCATCGGGCCGTTCATGCTGCTCATGAGCATCTTCGGCACCACGATGACGGGCTTTGCCCTCGTCGGTTCGTCGGCGGAGACCTATACCACCGGCATCGGCGTCTACGGGCTCATGGCCTCGTGGTCCGGGCTCATTCACTCGGCCTGCTTCTTCCTCGTAGGCATCAAGCTCTGGGCCTTTGGTAAAAAATACGGCTACCTCACGCAGTGCCAGTATTTCACCGATCGCTTCGAGTCGCCGACGCTCGGCTATCTCCTCTTCCCCGTGCTGGTCCTGCTCATCATCCCCTACCTGCTCGTGGGGTTGATCGCCTCGGGCTCGGCGATCACCGGCCTGACCGGGCCCGTCGGCCCAAACGCCGGCTACTTTCCCGAGACCTTCGCGGCGACCAAGGGCGCGATCCCCAAGTCCATCAGCCACGCCGTCATCGCCGGCGTCGTACTCGTCTATGTCTTCCTCGGCGGCGTGCGCTCGACCGTCTGGGCCAACACCTTCCAGACACTCGTCTTCATGGCCACCGGCGTGATCACGATCACGCTCGTCGCCAAGGCGCTGGGCGGGCCTGTGGAAGCGACCAGGGCCGTACTCGAAAAAGCCCCGCAAGGCCTGGCACGCGAAGGCAAGATGAGCCATCTGCAGTTCTTCAGCTACGCCTTTGTGCCCCTGTCGGTGGGCATGTTCCCGCACCTCTTCCAGCACTGGCTGACGGCCAAGAGCGCCAAGAGCTTCCGCCTCTCGGTCGTCGCGCACCCGATCTTCATCATGATCGTCTGGGTGCCGTGCGTGATGATCGGCGTGTGGGCGACCGCGGCGACGATGCCCAACGGCTCGCCGATGACCTTCACCAACGCCAACCAGGTACTGCCGAAGATGGTCAGCGTTCTCGTGCATTCGCCATGGATCACCGGCATCCTCGTGGCCGGCATCCTCGCGGCGATTATGTCGTCGCTGGACTCACAGTTCATGTGTCTGTCCACGATGTTCACCAACGACATCGTCGTCCGCGCCACCGGCGGCAAGCGCTTCAGCGACAAACAACTGCTCTGGCTCGGCCGGGGGTTTGTCATCTTCATCGTGGCGGTGACGTACGCGCTCTCGCTGATCAAGCTGCCGGTGAACGTGTTTGACCTGGGTGTGTGGTGCTTCAGCGGCTTCGGGGGCCTGTTCCCGCTGGTGTTCGCCGCGGTGTACTGGAAGCGGGCGACCAAGCTCGGCGTGATCACGTCGCTGCTGGCGACCGCGTCGGTGTGGGCGGGGCTGTTGATCTATGACCTGACTGTTTACAAGAAAACGCATACAGGCGGCGAGGACATGCTCATCGGCGGGGTGATGCCGGTGGCGATCATCTTCAGCGTCTGCGTGTTGACCCTGGTTCTGGTCTCACTGGCCACTGCGCCCCCGGCACCCGCGACCGTCGCCAAGTTTTTCCCGGAGAAACGATGACAACATCCACCCCCGCCAAGGCCAAGGCCGACCCGGTCCACGCCGCGCGCGAACAACTCGACGCCCACCTGCGCGACATCATCGCCTGGCATTTTTCTCCCGACACCGGCACGCCGTACTGGCTGGACTACGCCAAGGCGCACGGCATCGACCCCATCGCGCAGGTCAAGACGATCGACGACCTCTTCGCGACCTTCGATCACTTCGACGCCGACACGGTGCTGCGCTTCCTGCCCCACGAGCAGATGATCCCCCGCGCCTACGCCGGCCGACCGTTTAACGTCTTTGAGACCGGCGGCACGACCGGCATGCCCAAGCAGCGCGTCAACTGGGAAGACTTCCAACACGACTACACGCTCTTCAGTAAGACCCTGCGCGATGAACACTTCCCGCCCGGCGAAAACTGGCTGATGGTCGGGCCGACCGGCCCGCGCCGGCTGCGCCTGGCGATCGAGCACCTGGCGCACTGCCGAAACTCCAGCGTCTACTTCGTGGACCTGGACCCGCGCTGGGTCAAACGCGTCATCCGTGAGGGCCAGCCCCAACAGGCCAAGGCCTACATGAACCACATCATCGACCAGGCCATGGTCATCCTGCGCCACCGCGAGGTGACCGCCCTGTTCACCACGCCCAAGCTGCTCGAAGCACTGGCCGAGCGCTCTTCGCTGGTGGCGATGGGCATCAAGGGCGCGTTCGTCGGCGGCACGACGATGGACCCGCAGTACACGCGCTTCCTCATCGAGGAAGTCTGCGAACAACGCGACGGCAACTGCATGGGCACAGCAGGCGTCGGCTTCTACCCCACCTACTGCAACACGCTCATGGGCGTCGCGCCGCATCGGCCGAATATCAAGGAAAACAACTGGCAGACGACCTACTATTGCCCGCAGCCGCGCGCGGTCGTTCGCGTTGTCGACCCGGACAACACCGCCGAGGCTGTGCCGTATGGCGAGTTCGGCCGCGTTGAACTGACGACGCTGACGAAGGAATTGTTCATGCCCCGCTTCCTCGAACGTGACGAAGCGCGTCGTGTCGGGCCTTGGCTGGACAAGTACCCGTGGGACGGCGTGTCAGAGGTAAGGCCGTTCGGCGCAAGCACGCAGAAGATTGTTGAAGGCGTTTACTAAGTCGCATTTTTTGCCACAGATTGCACCGATTTCGCAGATTGGGTTCCAAGGTTAGAACCGCACAGTCAGGCGTGAAAGAGAATGACACGGCGTACGTCAATCCCCTGACCGGACCCTGCCTAGAATCGATGCCCTCTGTGAAATCTGTGGCTAAACCCCGAACCATGAACAACGCAATCCACATCCCGATCCTGCGTATGGGCCAGTCCTACCGCAGCGTGAACACCAAGCCGATCGTTGACCTAGGCAGCGGCGAGGTCGTCGCGCAGATGTCGGTGGGTAACGCGGGCCTCCTGCGCCGCGACGCGCATCGCTTTACTCAGGCCAAGGCGGCGCTGGACGCAATCTCCTGCCGTGACCTGATGGCGATGTCGGCCAAGGCCGGCGAACTCTTCATGAACGCCACGCTGCCCCTGGGCGACACCACGCAATCGCCCGAGCAGTACGTGCAGCAGCTCTCGCGGACTTCCGGCCTGCCGCATACGCTCGTCCGCGCGAACATGGCGAAGGTGAACGAAGCGCTGACGCACCTGTCTGACATCGTCCGCGGGCTGACGCGCGGGCTTGACCCGCAGATCATTGATGATGGGTTTGGTGAGGTGAACGGCACGGCGGTGAGTTTCTTCCCGAATACCAACGCGCTGGGCGTGGTGATGCCCAGCAACTCGCCGGGCGTTAATGCACTGTGGCTGCCTGCGCTGGCGTTCAAGACGCCGGTGGTCATCAAGCCCGGCAGCGACGAACCTTGGACGCCTTGGCGGGTGATCCAGGCGATGATCGCGGCGGGCGTTCCTTCCATCGCGTTCGGTTTTTATCCGACCGACCACGAAGGCGCGGGCGCGGTGACGGACCTGTGCGACCGATCGATCACCTTCGGCGGCGAGGAGACGATGAAGCGACACGCCGGCGATCCGCGCGTCGAGGTGCACGGCCCGGGCTGGTCGAAGGTCATCATCGGTGAAGACTGCATCGATCAGTGGGACAAGTACATCGACGTCATCGTGCAGTCGATCGCGGCCAACTCCGGCCGATCATGCATCAACGCATCGACGGTGATTGTGCCCAGACACGGCCGAGCGATTGCGGACGCGATCGCGATGAAGCTCGCCCAGATCAAGCCGCTGGCCAATGACGATCCAAACGCGAAGCTGTCGGCGATCGCCAACCCCAAGGTCGCGCAGTGGGCCGACACCCGCATCACCGGCGGGCTCAAAGAAGGCGGCGCGGAAGATGTGACGGCGACGATCCGCGGCAGCGCCGAGCGCGTCGTGAAGTTTCAGGGCCGAACGTATCTGCTGCCGACGATTGTTTACTGCGAGAGCTGGGAGCAGTCGCTGTGCAACACCGAGTTCATGTTCCCGTTTGCATCGGTGGTTGAGGTGCCACAGGACAAGGTGCTCAACACGATCGGCCCGACGCTGGTGGTCAGCGCGATCACAAAGGACAAGGCGTTCACCAACGCGCTCTTGCGTTGTCGGCACATCCAGCGGCTGAACCTCGGGCCGGCCCCAACGAGCAGCGCCCAGTGGGACCAGCCGCACGAGGGCAACCTGTTTGAGTTCCTCTATCAACGCCGCGCGATCCACCACGCGCCCCCGGAAGTCGCGGAATTCGCAGGTGCGTTATGACGGCGATCACGACGCCCAGTCCGACGGACCTGGACCACACGCCCGGCACGCGGCTGGTGTTCGGGGTCGGTGCACTGGATCGATTGGGTGTGCTGGCGGCGGAACTGGGCGGGACGCGCGTGATGATCATCAGCGACCCGGGCGTGACGCAGGCCGGCCACACCGCGCGCGGGCTTGCGGTCGTGGAAGATGCCGGGCTCAAGGCGATGACGTTCACCGGCGTACACGAGAACCCGTCGACGGCGGACGTCCAGTCGGCCGTGGATGCGGCGCGACAGTTCAAGCCCGACCTGCTCGTGGGGCTCGGCGGCGGCTCGGCGCTGGATACGGCCAAGGGCTGCAATTTCATCTACACCAACGGCGGCGTGATGGCGGACTACCACCACACGCACGCGGCGACCGAGCCGATGCTGCCGGTGATCGCGGTGCCGACGACGCACGGCACGGGCAGCGAGGCACAGTCGTATGCGCTGATCGCCGATGAAAAGACGCACATGAAGATGGCGTGCGGCGACCCCAAGGCCCTGCCGAAGATCGCGCTGCTGGACCCGCAACTGACGCTGACCCAGCCGCCGAGCGTTTCGGCGTGTACGAGCATCGACGCGATCACACACGCGGTCGAGTCGTACGTGTGCACAGCCCGCAACGACGTCTCGATGCGTTACGCGGCCGAGTCGCTGGCGCTGACGATCAACGCGCTGCCACGCGTGCTGTCGGACCCGACTGATATCAAGGCACGTGGC
>JBGSTE010000387.1:0-5971 GCA_041736655.1 Phycisphaeraceae bacterium
ACCGCGCCGCGCAGGTCGGTGTCGTCTTTGGCGTGGACGGTTGCCCGGCACCAGTCGCCGGCTCGCTCGGGCTCGATGCGCGAAACCGCTGGAATCGCCTGTAAAAGTTGCGTCATCTGCTGCGGCGTCGCCTTGGCTTCAACGACCACGGCCCCGCCGCGCGAGGCCCGGTCACGCAGTTGGGCCGGCGTACCCTGCGCGACGATCTTGCCGCCGGCGATGATGATCACCCGGTCGGCAGAGCGCTCGATCTCCGGCAGGATGTGGCTTGAGAGCATGATTGTGTGCCTGCCACGCAGCTCACTGACAAGATCGCGGAAGGCCACGGTCTGCTGCGGGTCCAGCCCGCTCGTCGGTTCATCAAGGATCAAGACCGGCGGATCATGAAGCAGCGCCTGCGCGATGCCCACACGTTGGCGGTTGCCTTTACTGAGTTGCCCGATGACGCGGCGCTTGTTGTGCGACAGGCCGCAGCGATCGGTCACCTCGTCGATGCGCCTGACGCGGTCGGCCCGCGACATGCCGAACAGCCGGCCGCAGAAGTGTAGATACTCGGTCACGCGCATCTCGGTGTAGAGCGGCGTCGACTCGGGCAGGTAGCCGATCTTCCGCCTTGCCGCCCGGCTGTCGGTGAGCACATCGTGGCCGTCGATCGTGCAGCGACCGGCCGTGGGTGGCAGGTAGCCGGTCAACATGCGGATGCTCGTCGACTTGCCCGCGCCGTTGGGCCCGAGGAACCCGACAACTTCACCGGCGGGGATCTCAAAGCACAGGTCGTCCACAGCTAACACTGGGCCGTACCACTTGACCAGATGCTCAGCGATGATCATGTAGGCAGACTCGTATGGGAGCGGGGCGGGGTCACGTATTGTCGCCGAAAGGCTGTGGGGGTCAAGTGGTGAGTCTGCTAGTCACATAATGATGCGGCAACCCAAAATGCTTTGCCCGATGATGCAATCATGGTCCACAAATACGCACAATGCCCTTCGTGCCCTTGATCGAAAAAGTTGGTCCAGTCCGTAGACCATTCGTAGTAGGAATATGCTGATAAATCCCCGAATAGAAAAGTATTGACTTCACTAAAGAGCTTATCTCTGTCTCGATCCGGCTTTTGACTATGCCAGTAGTCAAAGGCTGCGCGATAACCTGCAAGAAAGACGTCGACTACGACTTCGCAACCATGCATCAAACGTGCATCTCGTTTGATTTGGAAATGATTGGGTCCATGAAGCTTTACAATCATTCGTTCAAACGTTTGAAGTCCAGCAATTGCCAAAGCTCGATGTGAATCCTTTAGGAAGCTGAGTTCAGTTGCATCAAGCTGGTACTGAATGAACTCTACGTCAATAAAATGATCTGCGGATAGTTGACTCAGCCAGCCAGATAGCGGTCCCGATTCGGATGTATTGACGACTTTCATTGCGGCTTGAACCCATTGTTATTCGAGGCCATGCTCTCTGATCACACGCATGAACGCCTGGCCGTACTGCTCGAGCTTCTTCTGCCCCACGCCCGAGACCGCGAGGAAGGCCTGATCGTCGGTGGGGAAGGTCTGGCACATGTGTCGCAGCGCCTTGTCGCCGAAGACGACGTACGGCGGCACGCCCTGTTCGTCGGCCAGTTGTTTCCGCAAGGCCCGCAACTTCTCGAAGAGCGCTTCGTCGATCCTGCCCAGCGCTGCGTCGCTTGAGTTGGTTGACAGTCGTGACGCCCGGCCGGCCTGGGTGACGTGCGAGACGGGCATCGTCACCTCGCGCTGGCCGCGGAGGATCTCCTTGCTCTCGGCGGTCAGGTGCAGCGTGTGGTACTGATCGGAGGTGGTGCCGATCGCGCCGTCGTGGATCAGGTGCTCAGCCAGTTGACGCCAGTGGCCCTCGGGTTGGTCGGCGCCGATGCCGTAGACGCTCAGTTGATCGTGGCCGTACTCTTTGATGCGCTGTTCCTGCGAGCCGCGGAGGACCTTGATGATGTGGCCGGCGCCGAAGCGCTGGCCGGTGCGGGCGATGGCGGAGAGGAATTTCTGGGCCTGCACGGTGACGTTGAGCACCTTCGGCGGGGCCAGGCAGTTGTCACAGTGCCCGCATTTTCCCGCGTGTTCCTGGCCGAAGTAGCCCAGGAGCTTGGGCATCCGGCAGCCGGTGGCGTGGGCGAATTGGATGACCTGCTGCAACTGCCAGTAGGCGTGGCGTTTTTCCTCGGCGTCTTCCTTCTGCTCGATGAAGTGCTCGATCTTCGCGCGGTCGCCGCCGGAGTAAAAGAAGATGCAGTCCGCGGGCAGGCCGTCGCGCCCGGCCCGGCCGGTCTCCTGGTAGTAGCCTTCGAGCGAGCGCGGCATGTCGGCGTGGATCACAAAACGCACGTCGGGCTTATCGACGCCCATGCCGAACGCGATCGTCGCGACGATCACGCGCGCTTCGCCATAGATGAAATCGTGCTGGTGGCGTTGACGAACCGCGCTGTCGAGCCCCGCGTGGTACGACAGCGCGCCGATCCCCGCCGCTCGCAGTTGCTCAGCCATCTCGTCGCACCGTCGCCGGCTCTGGCAGTAGATGATGCCCTCGTGCGTCGGGTTGGCGCTGAGGTACTGGCCGATCTGCTGGAGCATGTTCTTCTTGGGCCGAAGCTCGTAGCTCAGGTTCGTCCGCTCGAAGTTGCCGATGTAGACCGCCGGCTCGCGGAGGCGGAGCTGGTTGAGGATGTCGGTGCGGACGCGTGGCGTGGCGGTGGCGGTCAGCGCGATGATCGGCGTCTTTGCGAAACGCCCGCCGAACTGGTCGCGCAGTTGCCCGAGCATGCGGTATTCGGGGCGGAAATCGTGGCCCCACTCGGAGATGCAGTGGGCCTCGTCGATGGCGAAGCGCGCGATGTTCAGCTCACGCAAGAGCCGCGAGCCGGAGGTCGACATCAGCCGTTCGGGCGCGAGGTAGATCAGGTCGTACTCGCCCTGCAAGGCCCGGCGTTCACGGTTAAACGCCTCGTCGCGCTCGAGCGTGGAGTTCAGCAGCGTGCAGCGGACCCCGTTGTGCTCAAGCTGCGTGACCTGGTCCTGCATCAGCGCGATGAGCGGGGAGATGACGATGGTCGTACCCGCCGTGCGGGAGGCGGCGGCCTTTGCGCCCTGCATCACCGCGGGTAGTTGGTAACACAACGACTTGCCCCCGCCGGTGGGCATGACCACGAAACTGTCTCGGCCAGCGAGGACATCATCGATGATCTCCCGCTGCATCGGGCGAAAGGCCGAGTGTCCAAAGTGCAGCTTGAGCGCGTCGGCAAGCGGATCATCCTGTCCGGGCTGAGTCATGAGCGGTGCGTCCTGCATCGGCAACAGGGTAGCAGGGCGGGGTGTGATTTGCCTTGGTCAACACCAGCGGATTTCATCACCACAAGTTACGGCGGACCGCGACGCGGCGGACAAGTTTTTACCGCTGTCAAGCGGCTATTAATGACCCTTATTGAAGGGTTCGATCGCTCCCTCGCAGTGGTAACATGATGTGATCGACACGCGGAGATTTCCCGGATGAAACGAACCTATTTCTCAATCCTGTTCACGACTTGCACAGCATTTTTCGTATTGTCCGCACAGGCCGGCGAGTTCGTGATGCAGTGGCAGGGCACGCGCCGCTGGGCTGGGCCACAGGCCTGGGCCAGCCCGCTGTACGACTGGCGCGTTGAAGAAAGCAAGCTGATTGCCACGGCCGGGCCTGATCGACTGTTGCAGAATACGGTCTGGCGGGTGGGCAATGCTAAGGACGAGTTTTATCTCATTGCGGAGGTGCAACTGCGTGGCCTGAACATGATCCAGAACAAACGCGCGGTCTGGGGAGGCTTTGCGCTTGGCATCAAGGGATTGATGGACGACCAGCGGCACGTTCTCGTTGGGCCTAAAGCGTGGCTAAGCGCGGGTGTGCGTGGCGACGGGACCGTGTTCCTCGGAAACGCCGAGGCCGACAAACGTGTCGATCCCACCGAGCCGTTGATCCTCTGGCTGTCTCATAACGAGTCGGGCTTTGGATTGACCGTGTTTCGCAAGAACGACCCCGCGCTGGCCGATGGATTTCCAGAGCCGGCGGCCAGCGTGCTCATGCAAATCGAGCCTGAGCAACTCGCCGGCAACATCGCACTCGCTGCAGTCGGACCCGAGCCAGGCAACCGCGAAGTGAAACCCGAAGTCCTCTTTACAAGCTGGACAGGCGAAGGCGATGCGCTGATCGAGAACACCTCCAACACCTTCGGCCCGATCCTCTGGTCGCAGTACACCCGCCAGGCCAACCACATCAAACTCCTCGCCATGCTCGCGCTGATGGGTGCGGACGATCCCAAATCCGTCGCGCTGCAGATCAAGCAGGGCGACGCGTGGAAAACGATCGATACGCAGGACTACGACCCGCTGACCTACTCGGCCCTATTGCGGGGCACGATCCCCGACGGCCGCGTCGAGTACCGCGTGGTCTACAACTACCTCGATGTCGATCACACCTGGCACGGCACGTTTATCGCCGATCCCGCGACGACCGGCGAACCACTTAAAATCGGCGTGTTCTCGTGCGATCACGGCTACGCTTTCCCGCTGCTGACGATGGTGAATAACGTCAAGCAGCAGCAGCCGAACCTGCTCTTTTTTGCCGGCGATCAGATCTACGAGGGCTACGGCGGGTTCAAGCTCAAGCGCGAGCCGGTCGATCTTGCCATGCTCGACTACTTGCGGAAGTTTTATCAGTTCGGCTGGACCTGGCGCGATCTGTTAGCCAACACGCCGAGCATCATCCTGCCCGACGATCACGATGTTTTTCAGGGCAATTTGTGGGGCGCTGGCGGCAAATGGGCCAAGACAGCCGAGGCCGGCGGCTACACGATGCCGCCGCAGTGGGTCAACGGTGTTGAGCGGACACAGACCGCGCACCTGCCCGATGCCTACGACCCCACGCCGGTCTTGCGTGACATCGGCGTCTACTACACGCAGATGAAGTGGGGCGGTGTCCCGATCGCGGTGATCGAGGACCGCAAGTGGAAGGACGGGCCCAACGCCGTGCTGGCCAGCAAAGACAAGAAAACCCAGACACCCGAGCAGGTCGATCCGCAAGGCGCGCAACTGCTCGGCGAGCGCCAGGAAAAGTTTCTCACCGCGTGGTCAAAAGAAACCGCCGACGCGCCGCTACGTTTTGTGCTCTCGCAATCGATCTTCTGTAAGGGGCACACCCACACCGGCCCGACGCTCAACAAGAACCATTACGACTGGGACAGCAATGGCTGGCCGCGCTCGGGCCGTCAGCGCGCGCTCGCGCCGTTCAAGGACGGCAGGACCGTCATGCTGCACGGCGACCAGCACCTGGGTTTGCTCGTTCGACAGGGCATCGACGACTTTAACGACGGGCCTTACGCGTTTATGGTCCCGGGCACGAGTAACGGCTGGCCACGCGCGTGGTGGCCCAACGGCACGGACGGCGAGGTGGCGGGCAACTTCACCGATGTGTTCGGCAACAAGTTCACCGTCCTCGCCGCTGGCAACCCGCAGCCGGGCACCAACCAACTCAAGACCTACGCCGAGGGAAACCCCGAAGAATCCGCACACGTCAAGGGCTCTGGCTACGGCCTGGTCGTTGTCGATCCTACAACCCACGCGGTGACGTTTAACATGTACCGCTACCGCTTTGATGCGAACGAGCCGAAAGCGACCGATCAGTTCCCGGGCTTCCCGGTGACGGTACAGCCCGAGTAGTTGGATTCACGCAAATTCCGTTTCGCAACAAGCTCAACCGACACGCGATCACGCAACAGGCTCATTCGCGACTGACCCACTTCATCGCATTGAAATCTTCGCCCATCAGGTACAGGCGCAGCAGTTGCAACGCGCACTTGGCCGAGCGGTCGCGGATCGTATCGCGGTCCCCGGCCATGCGTGCGAGAAATCGCTCGCAACGGATCGCGCCGCCGCGCTCGGCCCAAGCCAGGCCGATCCACACCGTGCCCACGG
>JBGSTE010000396.1:0-12810 GCA_041736655.1 Phycisphaeraceae bacterium
TGCGATGCTGCTGACCGGGCGCGTCCCGCAGCGCAGCGGCGTCACGCGCTGGACGCAGGGCGATATGAGATCTGAGTTCGGCGTCAACATGGCGCTGGAGGAAGTCACGCTCGCCGAATCGCTGCGCGACGCCGGCTACCGCACCGCGCTCTTTGGCAAGTGGCACCTGGGCGCGGCCCAGACCCACGGCCCGACGCAACAGGGCTTTGAAACCTTCTTCGGCCTGCGCGGCGGATTCATCGACAACTACAACCACCACTTCCTCCACGGCAAAGGCTTTCACGATCTCTACGAAGGCGACACCGAAGTCTTTCACCGCGATCAGTATTTCCCCGATCTCATGACGGCCCGCGTCACCGACTACATCGATCAGCACCAGGACGAGCCCTTCTTTCTTTACGTGGCGATGAACATCCCGCACTACCCCGAACAGGCGGACGCGAAGTTTGACGAGCGCTACAAGGACCTGCCGATGCCGCGACAGTCCTACGCGAAGATGGTGTCGACGACCGACGACCGCATCGGGCAGGTGCTGGCAAAGCTTGATGCGCTGGGCTTAACTGATGACACGATCATCGTGTTCATGTCCGACAACGGGCACTCGGCCGAGGACAACAACGGGATCGCGGTCGACAACCATACGAGTGGTTTACCCAAGGGCACGTACTATCTTGCCCACGGCGGGGGCGGCAACACGGGCAAGTGGCGTGGGCACAAGAACACGTATTACGAAGGCGGCCTGCGCGTGCCGGCGATGATCCGCTACCCCCGGAAGGTTGGCCGCGGTGTTGTTCGAGATCAGGCAGTGACGGCCTGCGACGTGATGCCGACGGTGCTGGCGTTGTGCGGCGTCGCGATACCCGTTGGCGTGGAGCTTGATGGCGCGTCGCTTGTGCCGATCATGCGTGACAACGTGCCGAGCCATCACGACGTGTTGCACTGGATGTGGTTTGATAAATGGGCGGTGCGTCAGGGTGATTGGAAATTGATCGGCGTGGGCGAGACCCCAAGCGAGTTGGTGAATCTAGCGGAGGATCAGCCGGAGATGACCAACCACCTGTCGGCTCGGCCGGAGGTTGCGGCCCGGCTGCTGGCGCTGCACCGGGCCTGGCTCAACGAGGTCACGCCGGTGCAGTAATGAAATCGCCGCTTGCCGGTATGCTTTGCTGGCGGTTGTCCGTCCTCGTTCAGGGGGTGACCTGTGCTTCGTTGATGTATCTGGTGATCGATAACTCTTGATAGGAAGGCCCGGCCATGATCCTTCGACTTTGTTTCGCCCTGCTGGTGATCGGTCTGGTGTTTGTTGAGTCGGCGTTTGCGGCAGACAGCAAGCGGCCGAACATCCTGCTGATCCTCGCCGACGACCTGGGCTACGGCGACCTGGGCTCGTACAACGATCAGGCCAAGGCCCCGACGCCGAACCTCGACTCGCTCGCGAAGCAGGGCATGCGGTTTACCGATGCTCACTCGCCCAGCACCGTCTGCACGCCCACACGCTACTCGATCATGACCGGCAGGCAGTGCTTCCGCACCGGCTACGGCGGGGTGTTCACCGGCGTGGGCGGACCCAGCCTCATCGAGCCTGCGCGTCTGACGATCGCAGAGATGCTCAAGGACGCCGGCTACGCGACGGCGATGAACGGCAAGTGGCACGTGGGCATCACCGCCTACGACCGCGAGGGCAAGCCGATCCACAAGGGCGGGCTTGAACACATCAAACTCATCGACTTCTCCCGCCCTTTCGATGGCGGGCCCATCGACCAGGGCTTTGACCATTTTTACGGCACCGTCAGTTGCCCGACGACCGACTGGCTCTATGCGTACATCGACGGCAAGCGCGTGCCGGTGCCCCCGAAGGATGTGATCGACAAGTCGCCTTACCCGAAGAACGCGTACACCAACGACTTTCGCCCCGGGCTGGCGGCGCCGAACTTCGACGCGTCCACGGTTGACCTTGTTTTTCTTGATAAAAGCAGGGCGTTTCTGCGTGATCACGTGAAGCAGAATCCCGACAAGCCGTTCTTTTTGTTCCACTCGATGCAGGCGGTGCACTTGCCCTCGATCCCGGCCAAGCAGTTCCGCGGCAAGACGAAGGCAGGCCCGCACGGCGACTTCATCTACGAGATGGACTGGATCGTCGGCGAGTTGATGAAGGAGCTTGAGATCCTCGATGTGGCGGACAACACGCTGGTGATTTTCTGTTCGGACAACGGGCCGGAGGTCCCGACGGTGATCAACATGCGGCGGGATCACGGGCACGACGGCGCTCGGCCGTGGCGCGGGGTCAAGCGTGACCAGTGGGAGGGCGGCCACCGCACGCCCTTCATCGTCAAGTGGCCGGGCCAGGTCAAGCCGGGCACGACGAGCGACCAGCCGGTGTCGCTGACGGACCTGATGGCGACCTGCGCCGCGATCGTCGATGCCAAGCTGCCCAATGATGCCGCGGAAGACTCGTTCAACATGCTGCCGGTCTTTACCGGAGAGGCCCGTGAAACGATCCGGCCTTACCTGTTGACCCAGACGTGGACCAACAAGCTGGCGATCCGCAAGGGCGACTGGAAATACCTGGACCACACAGGCTCGGGCGGCAACAACTACGACCGCGAAGGCGACTGGGCGCTCAAGCCCTACGTGCTGCCCGAACTTGATCCGGATGCGCCCGGCCAACTCTACAACCTCAAGGCCGACCCGGGCGAGACGACCAACTTGTACAGCAAGCACCCGGAGATCGTGGCCGAGCTCAAGGCGCTCTTGGATCAATCCGTGCAGGCCGGCCGAAGCGCCCCGCAGCGGGATTGAAGCCTGTGACAACTAGCTGTCACACGGCGTAAAAAAGTACGTGACAACGGACGAATCTGAAGGTAGATTAATCGCCGAACGCTTCCCAAACTTCACCGTCTCCGAGGAAATGCGATGCGACTACCCGCCGTCTTGACGCTCCTGTTCGCCCTGGCCGGTGCACCTGTTTTCGGGCAGGTCATCATCACCGAGATCATGTACAACCCCGACTCATACGAGGGTGGCATCGGCCCGGACGACCCGCCGAACCAGACCGAGTGGCTGGAGATCTACAACGCCGGCGACAAGGAAGTCGCGCTCGAAGGCTACTTCCTGCAGGACGAGGACGGCAAGACCGTCGGCCTGCCCGCCTCGGCCAAGATCGCGCCCGGCGAAGCCATCGTCCTCATCCCTGGCACGCAGAGCGTCACCGACTTCCGCGACGCCTGGGGCAAGGGCTTCCAGGTCTTCAAGCTCGACGGCTGGGCCAAGGGCGAAAACCCGCTGGCCAACCTCGCCAACAGCCCCAGCGATACCAACGAAGTCCTCACCCTCTGCGACAAGGACGGCAAGGTCGTCGACACGGTCAACTTCGATGACGAAGGCGACTGGCCCAGCGACAACCCCGACGGCCCGAGCATCGCGCTTAAGCCCGACGCCCTGGACGCGACCAAGAACGACGACGGCAAGAACTGGGTCCGCTCGGAAAAAGGCAAGCTCGGTGCCGACAACGCCAAGAAGACTGAAGAATACAGCGACGGCGACGTCGGCTCGCCGGGCAAGGTGGCAACGACTGACAGCGAGTAACATGCCTTTTACAAAGTAGGACAGGCATTCCTGCCTGTCATCGGCGAGCCTGACATGACGATGTGGCGTTGGTCTTTGCTGCTGCTTTATTCTCTGGCGATAGCTGGCTGCAGCAACGAAGGCGACCCGATCCACTTCGTCGTCCCGGAAGGGTTCGAGGGTGTGATCCAGATTGTTCAGGACGGCACCGACTCGAACGGGTATCAATACGTTGAGGGACGCCACGTCTACACAATCCCGCCCAGTGGTGTTGTTCATGTAAAAACTACAAAGCCATTTGAACAATGGCACACCCTCTCCGCGGAAGATTCCGCCGGTCAAACGATCTATTGGTATGAACCCCCCGCACCCGATGATCAGGCACTACTCATCCGTGATTTTGGCAGCACAACCTATGTTTCGGATGACGGCCGCACGGTTGGCTGGTACGCTGTTGGCAGACCGGATTTCATCGAACGCGTGAAGGTATGGAGTTACGATCGAATCGGGAATCCGCCCGCATCAGATCGTTGGCCGCTTGGTGCCGTGACGGCCGAATGATCACACCTTGTGACAGGCAGCTATGCCCGTCCTACCGGAAAATATACATGCCCACCTACGAATATTACTGCTCGGCTAACCAACAGTCGCTCGAAGTCATGCACGGCATGTCACGGACCGTGACGACCTGGGCGGAGCTCTGTGAACTGGCCGACTTGCCCACCGGCCAAACGCCCGGCGACACGCCGGTTGAGAAGCTGCTCAGCGCTGGTATGACCCTCGCCAGCCAGAAGAACGCCAGCGATGGCTCATGCGCCCGCCCCGGCGGGTGCTGCGGTGGCGGTGGTTGCTCGATGCACTGACACGAATGGGAATCTTTGCACGCGTTTTGACATAGCTCCGGGCGGAAGCCAGGAGCAGCAGTGTTTTGCAAGCAATAACGCCAAAAGTGTCAGGTCATCACGGCTCCTGGCTTCCGCCCGGAGCTATGGCAAATTTCCGCGCTTGTGACTAAAACGTGATGCGTATCAATCGTGCCGCAGCGCCACGATCGGGTCCTGCCACGCCGCCTTGATCGCGGGGTAGAGACCGGCCAAGAGGCCCACGACCACCGCGGACACAAACCCCGTGATCATCGACCAGGCGACGGGGATCGGCGTGACCATCTCCGGCGGGGTTCGGCCGGCCAGCGCGCTCAGGCCCCGCACGATCAGCGGCAGCAGCACGATCGAAAGACCCAGCAAGACGCCGACGATCCCGCCGATGACCGACAGCGTGGTGGTCTCGACCAGGAACTGCGCGATGATGTGTCGGCGGGTTGCGCCAAGGGCTCGTCGCACGCCGATCTCGCGGATGCGTTCGGTCACGCTCGCGAGCATGATGTTCATGATGCCGATGCCCCCGACGATCAGCGACAGCGAAGCGATGACGATCATCAGGATCGTAAACATGAGCTGCGTGCGTTCGGTCTGTTGTATGAGTTCCAACGGCACGATGACCTGCACATCGTCCTCGGTGTGGCCGACCTCAATGACACGTCGGACCTGCGCGGCGACGGGGACGACGTGCTCGGGCTCGGGCACGCGGATGATCAGCTCGCTGAGCTCGATGCGCTCCGCCATCGTTCCGCCGGGCAGGAGTCGCTGGTCGCCAAAGCGTGCGCGGGCGGTGTCGATGGGGATGTAGATGTCGAAGTTGATGTCGCGGCCGGTGGTCAGGCCCACGGGCTGTAGGACGCCGACGACGACAAATCGCTGGCCGTCGATGCTGAAGTTGTTGCCCAGGGGGTCTTCGAGCCGGAAGAGGTCCTGCGCCGCGTCGGCGCCGAGCACGGCCACGGGCGCGAGTTGATCGTTGTCTTGACGCGTCAGGTGTCGGCCGCGCGCGACGGTCATGGGGATCGCCTCGGCGATGGAGGACGAGGTGCCGTAGACGATGGCCGACTGCGCGGTGTAGCCGTTCTTGTAGACGAAAGAACCGACGCGTTTAAGGGGGACCATCTCGTCGACGGGCCTGATGCTGTCGGTGTTCAGCCGGCGGTGGTCCAGCCGAGTCAGGCCGTAGGGCAGGACTTCGATCTGGACTTCCTCTTCTTCCCCGCCGCCGAAGCCGCCGCCGGATTCGTCTTCCTGGGCGTTATCGGTTGAGGCCGGTGGCTGGACGGATCGTAGGATGATGTTGTTGGCGCCGAGTTCCTTGATGTCGGCGAGCGCGGCCTGCTTGGAGCCTTCGCCGTAGGACGCGATGGCCACGACCGCGCCCACGCCGATGATGATGCCCAGGGCTGTGAGCAGCGACCGCAGCTTGTGCAGCATCAGGTTGGCCAGGCCAAGCCGGAACGTTTCGAGCAGGAAGGTCATGTCAGGATCGAGCAGGAGGATCGAGGATCGAGTGGCGATATCTGAATCGCCAGAGGTCATTCTAGTGCAGCTCACGTGACGCCGATGCGGGGCCTGGTGATACGGCTTAGGATAAACCCATGGCGGATATTGAAGTCGGGCAGGAAACCGAACAGGCCAACCACTGGGCGTATACGGTGCGCGTGTTTGACAACGGCCGGGCACACGACTTTGTGGTGACGCTGTCGTTCCAGGACTACGACCTGTGGTCGCGTGGCCGAGTCGCGCCGAGCCGGGTGATCGACGCGGCGTTCAGATTTTTACTGGCCAACGAGCCGGCCACGGCGATCTTGCCGAAGTTCGACTGCTCGGTGATCCGCCGGTATTTCCCGCAGGTGGACCGCGAGCTGCCGGAGCTGCTGTGAGTTCAAGCCTTGACGTCCAGGGCATGAAAGAGTGGGAACTCGGCGTAGGCCGGGCCATAGCTTGGCGCTAGCGGCAGGCCGGTGGGCGAAGAGGCGGGCGCGTCGTGGTGGTGGATCAGATCGTTGGTGCTGGTCGAGTCCTGCTCGTCTTGATCCGTGTCGTCGGGGTAGAGGTTTTCGTAACCCGGCGCCTGCTGGTCGGGCAGGTCTTCATCGGTGTCGCGTGCAGCGCCGGCGTCGTGGAGCTGGCTGAGGGTCAGCCGGTCGGTCTGCTGGGTAGAGCTGGCGCGCTGAGCGTCCTTGGCGCTTTGTGCAGCGGCCTGGGCCTGGGCGGTTTGGCCGACGTTGGCCACTGCCGCTGCGATGCCGGTGCCGATGATGCTCATGGTGCTCTCTCAAGCAAAGTCGCGTCTTGTGGCTGTATCGGCATGATCCGCTGATGGCTTGAGCGAAAAATCATAAACACTGTATTTATATGAATTTACGGAAATAGAAGTGGTTCCGTATAACCGGCTTGGGGGCATGAAAAAACCCGCCGGTTGATGGCGGGTTTGAGGAGCTTGGGGGAGGTTGCTGGGGGGTTGATCCGGACCTTCGCTGGTGCTCAGGACCGGCTTCTTTGGGGAGTGCGCTTGATCGCCTTGCGGGGTGTTTATTCTTCGTCGGCGCGGGTGATGAGCCAGTATTCGAGTTCGACTGGCGTGGCTCGGCCGAAGATCATGACGATCACGCGGACCTTGCCCTGATCCGGCAGGGTGAGGTCGACGGTGCCTTGCATGTTCTCGAACGGGCCGCCGGTGATCTTGACGTGGTCGCCCTTCTGGAACTCCATGCGGACTTCCGGCTGCTCTTCGGGCGGCTTGGCGGCGTTGATCATCTTCTCGACCTCAGGCAGGGTCATCGGGCTTGGCCGACCTGCCGTGCCGATGAAGTCGCCCACGCCGGTGGTTTCCTTGATGAGGAAGAAGATGTCCTGGGGGATGCGACCGTCGTCTTCGAGTTTCATTTCGACGAAGACGTAGCCGGGGTAGAGCTTGGTCTCGACGATGCGGTGCTTGCCGCCCTTGATGACTTTTTCTTTTTCGGTCGGGACGAGGATGCGGTTGACGAGGAAGGGCTTGTTGGGGTCTGCGCCGTCGAAGCCTTCGATCTTGATCTTTCGCAGCAGGGTCCGTCGGACGGAGTCTTCCTTGTTGGAGGCGACGCGGAGGACGAACCAGTCCATGCCCGGGGTGACCATGGGCTGTTCGTCGGGCGTGGTGGAAGCGGGGTTGGTAGTCGGGTTGGCCATCGTGGTTGCTGCGTGGGGTAAGAGAAGTGTCGGGGGGTTGGGTCGGCGAGGGAGGCGTCTTGTTGTCGCTGTCGCGTCGCGATCAGCCTTGCAGGACGCCGATTTCTCGGAAGAGCTGGCTGAACCCGAAGTCGGACAAGAACAGGAGCAGGGCGATGAGCAGGGTGCCGACGATGACGACCCAGGTCAGGGCGATGACCGCCTGCTTGGTGGGCCAGTTGACTTTCTTCATCTCGTTTTCGGTGGCGATCATGAAGTCGGCGATCTTGGGCTTGTTGAGCAGCCACCAGAGGAGGACGCCGGCCAGGAGCGCGGTGCCGGCAATGATGCCGGCCTTCCAGTAGAGGGCGTGGTCGGAGGTCTTGAGCATGTACACGCCGATGATGCGGTCGTTGAACCACGCGGCCGCGCCCAGCGCGAGGGTGCCCACGCCGATGGCGGTCATGACACGGGTCCAGTAGCCTTGCCCGGACTTGTAGATATTCAAAGCCATACTGCGTTCTCTTGGGCGTCGTGATCGGCGGCGCGGTGTGGCGCTGCGGGGGTCAAAGAAGCGAAACACGGGCGGAGGGGCTCGAACCCACGACCTGCGGATTTGGAATCCGCTGCTCTACCAACTGAGCTACACCCGTAACCTTGGCCGAGGGTGGTCGGCCGACTGTCGCTGTCACCTATTGATAAGGCCCCCGATCTGGGGGCCTGCGGTGTATGGGTATTAAAGCGGATCGGGTCGTTGCGGTCAAGGCGCGGGGGGTGAGATGATTTACGATTTGGAAAGTTTGACTTGGGTTGCGGTGATTGCTACTGTACCCGTTCTGTCTGGGCCGGGCTTCGATGCCGCCGGGCAGGGTGAAGCGCCAGCTCCGAGAAGGGGTGCGAGGATGGGTGCGTGAAGCGTGCCAGGATTCGCATCTTCTGTATCGGAGGCCGGTAGAACCGGCTCGGCATGGCCGGCAGCCTTCGACATAGCCGGTCCGCCGGCGACGCGCCACCCTAGCTCAGTGGTAGAGCACTCCCTTGGTAAGGGAGAGGTCGTGGGTTCAAATCCCATGGGTGGCTTTAGGCCCCAGACCGGGTGCCGTGACGAAAGGATTCGTCGACAGTACACTTGTTCACCGGACGCTTGATCGGATCAGGAGATTCGATCAAATATCGGCCCCGCCAGACAGCGGGCCCTCCAACCCCAGCACCGCAATAGCGGAGGTTTGTAAGCGATGGCTAAAGACATGTTCCAACGGACCAAGCCTCACGTCAACGTCGGCACCATCGGCCACGTCGACCACGGCAAGACCACCCTCACCGCCGCGATCTGCACCGTTCAGGCCGCTAAAGGCTTCGGCAAGGCCGTCGCCTACGACCAGGTCGCCAAGGCCTCGGAATCCGACGGCCGACGCGACGCGACCAAGATCGTCACGATCGCGACCTCGCACGTCGAGTACGAGACCGAGAAGCGCCACTACGCACACGTGGACTGCCCCGGCCACGCCGACTTCGTCAAGAACATGATCACCGGCGCCGCCCAGATGGACGGCGCGATCCTCGTCGTCGCCGGCGACACCGGCCCGATGCCCCAGACCCGCGAGCACGTGCTCCTGGCCAAGCAGGTCAACGTGCCCAAGCTCGTCGTCTTCCTCAACAAGTGCGACGTCGCCGACCCGGAACTGCTCGAACTCGTCGAGCTGGAGATCCAGGAGCTGCTCGAGAAGTACGACTTCTCGCCCGACACCCCGATCATCAAGGGTGCCGCGTTCCCCGCGCTGCAGAACCCCAAGGACCCGGAAGCGACCAAGTGCATCACCGAGCTGATGGAAGCCGTGGACACCTGGGTCCCCGAGCCGATCCGCGAGATCGACAAGCCCTTCCTGATGTCCATCGAAGACGTGTTCTCGATCAAGGGCCGCGGCACCGTCGCCACCGGCCGTATCGAACGCGGCAAGGTCAAGGTCGGTGACTCGGTCGAGATCGTCGGCCTGGCCGACACCAAGGTCACGACCGTCACCGGCGTGGAAATGTTCACCAAGACCCTGGACGAAGGTATCGCCGGCGACAACGTCGGTTGCCTCCTGCGAGGTATCGAAAAGACCGACGTCTCTCGCGGCCAGGTCCTCGCGGCACCCAAGTCGATCAACCCGCACAGCCTCTTCGAGGCTGAGGTGTACGTGCTCACCAAGGAAGAAGGCGGCCGACACAGCCCGTTCTTCAACGGCTACCGCCCGCAGTTCTACTTCCGCACGACCGACGTGACCGGCAAGATCGAACTCATGGGGGGTGCCGAGATGTGCATGCCCGGCGACAACGTGCAGATGAAGATCGACCTGGGCGAAAAGCCCATCGCGATGGAAGAAGGCCTGTCCTTCGCCGTCCGCGAAGGCGGCCGAACCGTCGGCGCCGGCGTGGTGACCAAGATCCTCAAGTAAGTATTTGAGCCGTTAGCCATTAGCCGTTAGCCGTTGGCCAAAAGCCAGCGGCTAACGTCTTCTCTGGCTAAGGGCTAACAGCTAACCGCTAAAGGCTCCAACCATGGCCAAGAAATCCAAAGACGCCGTTGAATTTGTCTGGCTTCAGTGCACCGAGTGCAATGACCTGAACTATCGTACGCCCGTCAACGTCAAGGGCGGCATTGCCGAGAAGCTCAAGGCCGGCATGAAGAAGTACTGCCCGCGCCTCCGCAAGCACACCCTGCACAAGATCAAGCGCAAGTAAGCGCCCGGTCCACTCCGCTGGGTACACAACGCATCACACCAGACGCCGTCCAACCCGGACGGCGTTTTTTCATTGCCCTCTACCTGCCCCCTTCCTGACTTAGAAGCCGGTCCTGAGCCGCAGCGAAGGTCCGGATGGCTTTCGAAGATCAATCAACTGTCTTAACCCAGCCGAGAGGGTACTGATCCGGACCTTCGCTGCCGCTCAGGACCGGCTTCCAGATCAGGGTGTACAACCGTTTATACTTGGTCAGGCGGGGTTAAATCCTGCCGCGGCGCGTACAATGTCGCCCTGTACCGCCGTCCGTCCCGTGACCTAACCCGCGTGAGGAATCTGCCATGAAGAACCTGCGTCAATCAGTCATCCCGCTGCTGTGCCTTGTCTTTTCGTTGCTCGGCTGTGTGTCGGCGCAGGCTCAGGACAAGATCAAGGTCGGCATCATCACCGGCCAGAACAACCACGGCTGGATGATGGACACGCCGGTCCTCAAGAACATCCTCGACGATGCCGGCCTCTTCGAGACGTCGCTGCTCATCAGCCCCGACGCAAAAGACCCGGAGAAGGCTCAGAAGTGGAAAACCTTCAAGCCCAACTTCGCCCAGTACGACGTGATCGTGATCAACTACAACGGCGAGATGTGGCCTGACAACATCAAGCAGGAGTTCGAGGGCTACATCAATGGCGGCGGCAAGGCCTACGCCTTCCACGCCGGCAACAACCCCTTCAACGGGTGGACCGAGTTCGAGAAAATGATCGGCCTCTTGTGGCGGGGTAACAAGGATGGCAAGCGCCTGTACTTCGATGCCGACGGCAACGAGCAGTTCATGCAGGCGGGCGAAGGCCCCGGTGCCGGGCACGGCCGTCAGCACGACTACCTCGTTGACACCCGAGACAACAACCACCCCATCTTCAAAGACCTGCCCGACCAGTGGATGCACGCAAGGGACGAGCTCTACCACGGCCAGCGCGGCCCGGCCGAGAACATGACCGTCCTGCTCACCGCATTTTCCGACAAACAGACCGGCGGCACCGGCGTCTCCGAAGCCATCGTCTGGACCATCCCCTACGGCAAGGGCACCGTCCTCACCAACGTCATGGGCCACTGGTGGAAGAACGACAAGGATGGCCCGGCCCTCAAGTGTGCCGGCTTCCAAACGATCTTCATCCGCAGCATCGAATGGCTCGCCACCGGCAAGGTCACGACGCCAAAGCCCGACGACTTCCCGACCAAGGACGCGGTTTCGATGCGCGAGCTCAAAACCTTTGAGCCGTTGGCGTTCATCTACGTCCCCGGCGTACCCGGCAGCGACCCGTTGGCGAGCTGCGGCTGCGGCGAGCATCGGCCGGTGCTGGCGACCGCAACTGCCTGGTCGCGCTCGGCAGACCTCATTCAGTCGTCAGCCGTGCATGCTCTCGCTAAGCGATAAGGGAAGTTTGATACAGGTTGCGATTCAACATGTCCGGCGGCCATAGGCCGCCGGCTTCTTTTTGGGTCGGTTGTCATTTGCGGGAGATACTTAGCGCGATCAGGGGATTTTTTCGCTGAGTTCGGTTCACCTGGTTTTTCTTTGTCGTGAACTTGATTATTCTGCCCGGATGCGAACACGGATCGCGAGTCAATTCGCAGCGACCTGTTTGATCAGCCGAGGGCTCGTGCTGGTCCTGCTGCTGGTTGGTGCGGTTGATTCGGCGCGTGCCGCGTACATCAGCGAGATTGATCTCGGCGGGCCGGCCGGTCGTGCGGTGGAACTCAGCGAGCTTGAGGCGGGTAAGTCGTATTCGCTCCTGGTGCTTGATGCGAATGCAAACTATCAGCCGGCGTTCGGGCGGGTGATGGGGGTGGTGGTTCTGCCGGCTGGGATCAGCACCGGCGGGGTGGTGATGGTCAGTGAGCAACCCTGGCCGGATGAAACGGGCCAGACGGTGCTGCTGTCCTCGCTGCCTGCGCCAACGACGAGTAGTTCGCTGAACCTGAGCTTCAGCCGGCTATTGCTCTTACACGAGGGTCTGACGGATTTGGAAGTGGCAGACAACGTGCTGAGCCCCACGGCGGTGTCGGCGGGGTTTGACGCGTCGGCGGTGGAGGACTGGGTCCTCATGGGCAGTGGGCCGATCGGCGCGCAGTATCTGGCCAATGGTTACAACATGGCCTCGATCAACGCGACGCTTGGCATTGACCTGCTCTCGCAGGTGGCGGATACGGCAGCGGGCCGCGTGATCGGCCGGGCATCGCTTGCGGGCGAGGCGATCGATCCTGGTCTGCTGCACGTGGGCACGCCGAATGTTTATAAGCAGTTCTTGATTAACGAGGACTATCGATACACCTACACGCCCGGCGCTTATCACGCGCCGCTGTTGCCCAATCGGATGATCCCCGAACCGGGCGTTGCGTGGATGTTTGGCGCGGGCCTGGCGGTTTGTTTGCGTCGGCGTGATTGATGGGAGGGCGAGGCTCCTGCCGAGCCGCAAGTCGCAGAAGATTCGCGGC
>JBGSTE010000409.1:0-4840 GCA_041736655.1 Phycisphaeraceae bacterium
GCCGCGAAGATGCCGCCGGTGTGCAGCCAGCGGACGCCCTGGCTGAAGATCGCGTCCCAGTCGATGTCGCCGGCCTTGAGTTGCGAGGCCGCGGAGTTGCCTCGGTCTGAACAGCCCACCGCCCCGCGCAGGCCGAAGCCGCGCTCGGTGAAGTTCAGGCCGTTGCGTACGGTTCGCCCGACGCCGTCGTACTTGACCCAGCGGACATGCGACAGGTCGACGCCGCCCTGCAGGATCAAATCCTCAAGCAGTCGGCCGACCTCGTTATCCGCAAACGCGCTGACCAGTGCCGTGCGCAAGCCGAAGCACCGCCGAAGCCCGCGCGCGACGTTGTACTCGCCCCCGCCTTCCCAGGCCGTGAAGTTCCGCGTCGTCCGCACCCGGCCCTCGCCCGGGTCCAGCCGAAGCATCACTTCGCCAAGGGAAACAAGGTCAAATCGACAATCACGGGCAGGTTTGATCTGGAGCTTGGCCATCAGCGGTCCTTCGAGAGTTCGTGCACGAGCTGCATCGCATGATGCGTGATGCGCTGGACCTTGCTGAAGTCGCCGTCCGCGTACAGGTCGGGCTTGACCATCCAGCTCCCGCCGCAGGCCAGGACCGCCTTGAACCTCAGGTAGTCCATCACATTCTCCGGCCCGATCCCGCCGGTGGGCATAAACCGCATCATGCCATATGGCGCTGCGATCGCCTTAAGCGTATTCAACCCGCCGAACGACTCGGCCGGGAAAAACTTCACCACCCGCAAACCCAAATCAAGCGCCGCCTCGATCTCCGTCGGCGTCGCGACACCCGGACACACCGGCAATCCCAACGCGATGCAGCGCTGCACCACCTTCGGGTTCAGGCCCGGCGAAACGATAAACGACGCGCCCGCATCACGCGCTTGATCCACCTGATCAACCGTCAACACCGTGCCCGCGCCCACCAGCATGTCGCCCCGCTTGGCCATCGCCCGGATCGATGCCACGGCGGCGGCGGTGCGGAACGTGACCTCCGCGATCGGCAGGCCGCCAGCCACGAGCGCCTCAGCCAAAGGCCCGGCATCGTCTGCGCTCTGCAAGGCGATCACCGGGACCAGGCGGTGTCGGCCGAGCATGTCGAAGACGTGTTGTTCTGTTTGATGTTCCATATCAAGGAAAAATCACAAACGCTGAATCGTCAACCCGCCATCGACCATCACGACGTTGCCCGTCGCGTAACGCAGCTCACCGCTGGCCAGCGCCGCGACCGCTCGGCCGACATCGTCCGCCTCACCCCATCGCTTTTCTACCGCCAGTCCTTCGGCAAACAATTTGTCGTACTTGGCCGTCACCGCCGGCGACGCGGTCATGTCCGTCTTGATCACGCCCGGCCGAACCTCGTAAACCGGGATGCCAAACTCACCGAGCCGGGCCGCCCACACCTGCGTCGCCATCGCGACCCCCGCCTTGCTGATGCAGTAGTCGCCGCGGTTGGTCGACACGACCGTCGCGCTGACCGATGACACGTTGATGATCGCCGGGCGCATCTCACCGTCCGCCTGACGCTGTTTAATCATCCAGTTGGCGGCGCGCTGGGTCAGAAAATACGGCCCGCGCAGGTTGATCCGCATCAGGCGGTCAAAACTCTCGGGCGTAGCCTCCAGCACATCCGCCCGCACGTCCGGCGCGACGCCCGCGTTATTCACCAGCACATCAAGCCGGCCAAAGCGATCACGCACCGCATCGAGCATCGGCTGGTGATCGTTAAGCTCGCCGATGTCCGCCTTGCAGTACAAGACCGCTGCGCCGAGTTGTTGCAACTCTGCGATCGCGTCGGCCACTTCGCCCGCCTCGCGTCGGCCGTTGATGGCCAGGTCACAGCCCGCCATCGCCAGGCATCGCGCGATGCCCAGCCCGATGCCCCGGCTGCCGCCGGTGATTAACACGACACGTTGATTCGGCTTACTCATGGCTCGTCATCGATCCAGAAAGAACTTCAGATACGGCTGCTGACCCGCCATGCGGTGGATCATCACCGCCAACTCCAACAGGTGGTAGTCGCCCCACAGGCTCGACTCTTCGCAGGGCACCTTGCGGCCGGGCGGGATGTGGTCCCAGCCGTTGGGCCGATGGTAAACCGAGTGTAGCAACAGGCCCTGGTGCTTGGCCTGGGTCGACAAATAGGGCTCACTAAACAAAGTCTTCGCCACCGTCAGTCCGGCCTGGAGATAGCGTTTTCCCTTGGTTTTCCCGAGATATTGGCCCAGCCGGATCAAGCCCTGTGCCGCGATGGCCGAGGCGCTGGCGTCGACCGGTTCGTGGTCGTTGTAGGGGTCGGCAGACTTGTGTTGCCAATCCTGAAGTTGCACCATGCCGGGGGCGCCGTCGTCCCAGTACGTGATGCCGTCGCGGGCGCTGACATCGTTGATGTAGTGGTCGCAGGTTTCCTTGGCGCAGCGTTCGTAGACATTGAGAACGTCTTCGCGTGCTAAGCCGCAAGCGGCGTTGAAGTCGGCGTTGGAAATGGTTTTGAAGAACTCGAGTTCTTCGGCGTAGCCGAGCATGGCCCACGCCAGACCACGCGTCCAAGTACTGAAGGGGCTGTAGCCTTGTTGCGTCGATCGGCAGCGGAAGTTGCCGTCGTTGCGGTTGAAGATGCCTTCATGCGCAGTTCGGCCCTTGACGTCGTAGGTGTGTTGGCTCTCGCCGTGAAAGACAATGTACTGGCTGGTGGTCAGGCCATGCAGCACGCTGCGCTTGAGGAGGTTGGCGGCGCGGTCGTTTTCGTGCATGAGGACGTGGCCCAGTTGCCAGGCGACGCCGAGGATGCGGGTGGTGCGCATCGTGTCGATGAACAGCGAGTGCGGGCCGTTGAAGGAGTAGATGTAGCCCAGCGCCTGGCTGTTGGCCGCGTGTTTGTTTGGCGTTTTGACCGGCACGCCGGACCAGCGGGCCGCCTGCACTGCGCCGGAGCAGGCGATGGCGTTCTCGTAGGTCTTGCGTTCCCATTCGTTGTTCGACAAGCGCTTTTCGTTCAGTAAGCGCAGCAGGTTGCCGTAGGTCGAGAGGTTGTTAAAGCCATGGTCGTGTACGCCGATGTGTGTGACGTGCGGGAGCATGCGATCAAGCGTGCGTTGTCGGCCAAGGTCGATGAGCTTGGCATCGCCCGTCGCGTCGCCGGCGAGGATCATGCAGCCGTACTGGAAGCCCTGCGTCCACTCGGTCCAGCCCTGGCTGGTGTATCGGCCGTCGACGGTAAACACCGGCGTGCCCCGGCTCGTGTCCCAGCCACGGTCAATCGCGCGGGCCTTTTTGCCGGCCAACTCACAGACCCGGCCCGCATCGGAGGCCAGCGATTCAACAGTAAGCGTATTGTCGATTTTCATCCAGCTCAATATCCTACCGCGTCATCGATCAGAACGACGGGATATCCTTTCCCCTCCTTCGCAACGGAGTTTATCGATGGAAGTACGACGCATCGGCATCATCATGAACGGCGTGACCGGACGCATGGGAACCAACCAGCACCTGGTCCGCTCCATCACCGCCATCATCCAGCAAGGCGGCGTCAAGGTCAGCCCCGACCTCACGCTTATGCCCGAGCCGATCCTCACCGGCCGAAACGAAAACAAGCTCGCCGAGCTCGCGAACAAGCACGGCAAAGCGGCCATCGGCAAGCCCTACGCCTACACCACCGACCTCCAGGGCGCGCTCGACGGCAAGCACGGCCAGTACGAAGTCTTCTTCGATGCCTCCGGCACGCTCCAACGCGCCGGCTTCCTTGAGATGGCCTGCCAATCAAAAATGATCAAGGCGGTCTACTGCGAGAAACCCACCGCGACGCAGACGCATGAAGCGGTTCGGCTGGCGCAGCTCGTGCAAAAGGCCGGCAAGAAGAACGGCGTCGTGCAGGACAAGCTCTGGCTGGCGAGCTTCCGCAAGCTGGCCATGCTCAAGGAGCTGGGTTTTTTCGGCAAAATCCTCAGCGTCAAGGGCGACTTCGGCTACTGGGTCTTCACCGGCATGGACACGGACCAGCCCGCTCAGCGCCCGAGCTGGAACTACCGCGAGGCCGACGGCGGCGGGATCATGATCGATATGTTCTGCCACTGGGACTACGTCATCCGCAACCTCTTTGGCCCCATCAAGTCGCTGGTCGCCTATGGCAATACTGATATACACGAGCGCCGCGCGGAAGACGGCAAGCCCTACGACGCGACCGCAGACGACTCGGCCTACGCGATCTTCCTCCTTGAAGACGGCACGGTCTGCCAGTTCAACAGCTCGTGGTGTACACGCGTTCGGCGGGATGACCTGCTGACCGTGCATGTCGATGGCACCAAAGGCTCGGCCGTCGCGGGCCTTCGCGAGGTCTACACCCAGCACGCCGCGAACACGCCCAAGCCCGTGTGGAACCCGGACATCGCTCAGCCGATCGATTTTTACGCGAGCTGGGAGAAAGTGCCGGACAACATCACGTACGACAACGCGTTCAAGATCCAGTGGGAACTGTTCCTGCGGCATGTTGCATTGGATGAGCCGTTCGAGTGGGACCTGATGGCCGGTGCCCGCGGCGTACAACTGGCGGAGCTGGGGATGCAGAGCTGGAAAGAGCGGAAATGGGTGGACGTTGATTCGCTGTAAGTTGGTTGATCCGGACCTTCGCTGGCGCTCAGGACCGGCTTCTCAAGGCGTTTTTAGAAGGACGCGCTGGATGAATGATCTCAAACACTGCGCGATCCACACGATGACCAACAAGCCCTGGTCGCTGGCCCAGTGCTGCGCGGCGTATGCGGCGGCGGGCGTCGGCGGCGTCAGCGTCTGGCGCAACACCGTCTCGCCAGAGGAAGGCGGCGTCGGGCTGGCCGAGGCGGTGA
>JBGSTE010000496.1:0-4557 GCA_041736655.1 Phycisphaeraceae bacterium
CAGGAGCCTCGCCCTCCCAGCGTTACTTCAATCTCTCAAGAAAGAACTGCACCGACGTCGTCCCCGGGTCGCCGGTCATCCCGCGGTAGCGGACGATCGCCTGGTTGCCCTTGGCCTGCATCGCCTGGGCGATGAGCTGGCTCTGTTTGGGGTGGTGCGACATGATCGTCCACACCGTGTTCTCCGTCAGTTCCAGGTCGGTGTACTGGCTCATCAGCAGCACGTCCGGATCGCCTTGCGAAACCAGCGCCAAGGGCGACACGTCTTCAACCAGCTTGATCACCTCGTCATCATCCAAAGGCTCGAGGTAGCGGACATTGAGGTAGCGCTTCATCAGCCGTTCGTGGCCGTTCATCGGCAGTTTGTGCTCCGCCCAGCTTCGCGGATCAAACGAAGCAATCGGGTGCCGCGCCACCGCGCAGACCAGCCGCGTCGACATCGTCTTAAGCTTCGGGTCTTCCCAGGGCTTGAGCGCATCGACAGCAACAGGTGCTTCATCCGGTGTTGCTTCTTCGGGCTTGGGGCTTGGCTGCGCGAGGTCGTCGTGCAGGGCGAGGTAGAGCGCGAGGTTGCCGCCCGCCTCTTCACCGTGACCAGCGAAACGCTCGGGGTCGAGGTTGTACTGGCTGGCATTGAGGCGCAGGAACTGCACCGCCTGGGCCGCGTCTTCGAAGGGGCCGGGGAAGGGCTTGGCACCAACCGTGCGATAATCAATCGAGGCAACGGAGATGCCTGCGCTTAAGAGCGAACGTACATCAAGCGTGCCGGTGTCATCTTCATCGCCGGTGATGAACTGGCCGTCGTGGAAGTAAAGCACCAGCGGCGTGGGCTTGTCGGCCTTGGCAAGGTAAAGGTCGATGCGGTGCTTGGCGTCCGGGCCGTAGGCGACATCCTTGTGCGTGGCTGTGGGCGTGCCGCGTCCGCGGTCTGTGCGGTCCGGCGTTCGCTCGCGCAGCTTCGCGATGTAAGCCCGGCCTTCTTCCGCGTCAAGGATACCGTCCTTGTTCGTGTCCGAATCAGGATAGCGCTCGAGGATGTTCTCAAGCATCGTGTTGTTCTGGCTGGTGTCGTCGTCCTTGAACTCAAAGCGAGAGCGCGGGCCTTGCTGCTCCGGCTCAGGCTGCGGCTGGGTCTGCGGCTGCTCGGTTGGCGCGGGCTCCGCAGGTGTGCTGTCCTGAGCCAGGAGCGGCAGGGCGAACCAACTGCCAATCCCGACGATCAGGACAAGCCTTCTGCAACGCTCGATCCACGATGGATAACTGAACATCACCGATCTCCGATGGTGAACTTGACACCGCATCATATCGGAAAAACACGGGGCTTCTACAAGGTTTGCACGCCCCATGGGTAAGACATTCGTATGATGGAGCCCGCCAACGCCCTGATAAGCAAGCTTGGAGAACCCGATATGTCGCAGTTATTAAGCCAATGGTTGACCCGGACCTGCCTTGGATTGCTCTTGTTCGCGACCTTCATCGCGCAGCCGACTGCTGCCCAAGGGGCGGATAAACTCCAGCCCGAGCAGTTGGTCTACAAGCTGACGACCGACGCGAAGGGCAACGAAGTCAAGCTGCAACTGCACCTCTTCAAGCCCGCGGGCTGGTCGGCGGACGATCAGCGGCCGGTGGTGGTCTGCTTCTTCGGCGGCGGGTGGGTCAGCGGCAATCCCGATCAGTTTTTCCCGCAGTGCCGTGACCTCGCCGCGCGTGGCATGGTCGCGATCTCAGCCGAGTACCGCATCAAGAGTAAGCACGGCACGACGCCGGTGGCCTGCGTCGAAGACGGCAAGTCCGCGATCCGCTACGTCCGCGCTCATGCCAAGGAGCTGGGCATCGACCCGCAACGGATCGTCGCGGCCGGCGGATCGGCCGGCGGCCATGTCGCGGCGTGTACCGGCATCATCAAGGGCTTTGAAGCCGAAAGTGAAGACCACGCAATCAGCAGCGTGCCAAACCTCATGGTGCTGTTCAACCCGGTCCTGGATGTGACGGGCAAACCCGAAGCAGCACGCCAGAAGGGCATCGACGACCCGCAACTAATCTCGCCCATGCAGCACATCCACAAAGATCAGCCGGCGTCGCTGATCGTGCACGGCGAAGAAGACACCACGGTGAGCATCGATTCAATCCGCCGCTTCGTCAAACGCTGCGAAGAAGTGCAGGCAAGCAGCAAACTCGTGGCCTACGAAGGCGCGGGCCACGGCTTTTTCAACCACAGCAGCTTCCGCAAACCCAAGGACGGCGCTCCGGACTACTACACGCTGACGATGAAAGAAGTGGTTGCGTTCCTCGCCAAGCATGACTATGTGAAGGGCGAGGATGAATAATCGCCGCATTCAAATCGCCTGCCTCTGCCTGCCGATCTTCTCTGCCGGTTGCGCGGTCACCGAACCGACGGAGATGGACACCAAGCGTGTCCGCTCAGCGATCGATGAAGACCCGTCGACATCGATTGAGCTACTCAGTCAGCGGCTTGGCGTTTCTGAACTCGCGGTCGTTCGTGCGATGCCGCAGAAGCACGCGCGACGCTGGCCCGACTCGCCGAGCGCGGCGTGGTCGGCAGTGCAAGCCTGGCCTGTCGCATTCGTCGACACTCCGCACACGACGTACTTCGTCGAACCGGCACTGGTTTATATTGAAGCCCACGAGAACACGCCTGTCTTCGGCGGAGAACTGCTCGTCAAACTCAAGTGGGAAGAGGTCCAGGAGGTCTGGCTGATCCGTCAGCCGGGAGCTAACCTTGATCTGAACGCGGTGTGGTGGTTCGATGAATCGGGGAAGGCCGTGTTTCGCGTGCGCCTACCGGCACTCTGGAACGACGGGCAGAACCCGTTGATGCTCTACGAGCAGATGTGGTCAAAAGCAACGCACGCAGATCTCGATTGATCCGCGCTGCGTTGCAAGTCGATTTCAGAAGAACTGGAAGCCGGTCCTGAGCGCAGCGAAGGTCCGGATGTTCGCGTGTCGTAAAACCATCCGGACCTTCGCTCATGAACACCCTGAAGCGATCAGTGAGCCGCTGCGGGCTTTTTGCCCTTGGATGAGCCGATTCCGCCGGAGGACATTTCCTGGAGCATGAAGCCGATGGCGGCGGGGACAAAGACCAGCAGCGGGATGATCAGCGCGCTTCGGCTGAGCTCGGTGGCGACGGTGTCGTGGAACATGTCAAACGACAGCAGCAGGGCGATGACGCCGAAGACAGCTATCGTCGAGCCGCTGACGGAGGTGAACAGGTGGATGGTGATCTTGGATAACGCAAAGGCCGCGATGCCGCAGACGACCAGGCCCAGCAAGGCGCCGATCCAGAACGCGTCGGCGGGCATGTAGTGCGCCGCTTTGACGAGGAGTTGTCCGGACGCGGCCTCCTGGCCGTGCTGTGTGATGCGTTCGGCGGCGGCGGTGTCCAGCACACGGCCGAAGCCCGCCCAGAGGTTGGAACCGATGAACGCGCCCGACAGCCCGCCCAGCGCGGCCACGGCGTACTTCATCAGTGGGAAGGCGAGCACCGCCAGCAGCGAGCCGACGCAGCCGGCGACGACGAACGGCGGGCCGTGGATCTCAAGGCCCATCCAGTAACCTAAGAGTGAGCCGATCACGACGACCATTGCGACGGTAAGCACCTTGTGGAACTTGTAGCCGTTGAGCAGACAGATCATGCCGACGACGACAAAGACCAGGGCCCAGATCGCGCCGAGCTGTGCAAGTTCGGGGATGAGCTGGTCGGGCTTGGCGAGCGTGTCGCCGCGCGAAAAGATATCGACGCTGGTCTGAAAGACGCGGTGGGCCTCGTCCCAGAGGTTAATGTTGTTGGCAGCGCCCTCGGCGGCTGTTGCATCGGCTTGGTTTGAACGCGAAGCGGTCTGCGCGAGTGTGGTCAGCATGGGTCAGGCTCCTGCATCCATCGTGCATGCGCGACAGCGCACGCAACGCGGCAACTACGACTGCTTATCGTCGCGTCGTAGATACAGCGTCCATTGCAGGATCATGCCCACTAGCGTTATCAGACCTATCGCGATCAGCGTGGCCCGCGCACCGGTCGGTGCCCAGGCCTCGCTGCCGTTGACATACGAGACCAGCAGTTCGCGTCCGGGGATGACGATCAGCACCGCGCCGACGATGGCCGACTGCATCGCCGCCGCGTGATTGGGCAGGATGAAACCCAGCAGGAAACCCAACCCCGCGCCGATGAGCATCGCCAGGCCGATCGTTCGTGCCGCGTCAGAATCCTTGGATTTCCACCAGGCATCGACATCTTCAAGGTTACGGAAAACAATCTCCCGCGCCGCTTCGAACGCCTTGCCGCCTTGCTCCTTGATCACAGCGTCGGCCTGCCTGAGTGATTCGGTGTCTCCCTGGCTGATCAGCGACTGGACCTGCAGCTTTGTGTCATCGCTGAGCTGGCTCATCGCGGCGTTGTAGCGCTCTTGGACCTGCGCGGTAGCCTGCGTTGCGTCCTCCGATAACTGCTGGGCCGGGACACCTTGCCACACCAGCACGCCCGCGGGCGCCGCGATCGCAAACACCACCGCCGCCGCCAGCGCCACCCACGCGCGGAACA
>JBGSTE010000531.1:0-2371 GCA_041736655.1 Phycisphaeraceae bacterium
GCACGGGCAGGCTCGAGCCGACGACCGACGGTCGGCCGCGCACCATCGCGCTCATCGGGCCCACCGGCGTGGGCAAGACGACCACCATCGCCAAGCTCGCCGCCACCTTCAAGCTCAAGCAGGGCAAGAAGGTCGGCCTGATCACGATGGATACCTACCGCATCGCCGCCGTCGAACAGTTACGGACCTACGCGGGGATCATCGGCCTGCCCCTGAAGGTCGTCAACACCGCCGAGCAGCTCACCGCCGCGCTCGAGGGCTACAGGCACCTGGATGCCGTACTGATCGACACCGCCGGCCGATCGCAGAAAGCCTCGGACAAACTCTGCGAACTCAAGCAGGTGCTCGCCGCCGCCAACCCGCACGAGGTGCACCTGGTGCTGTCCTCGACGGTCAGCCAGAAGGTGCTGCTGGAGACGATCGACCGCTTCGCGGCGGTCGATGCGGACCGCATCATCTTCACCAAGCTCGACGAGGCGGTCACCGGCGGGGTGCTGCTGAACGTCGCTCGCCGCGTGGGCAAGAAAGTCAGTTATATTACGACCGGTCAGGAAGTGCCCCACGAGATCGAGCCGGGGGATTCGGCTCGGCTCGCGTCGCTGGTCATGGGCGAAGGAAGCGCAAGTCAATGATCGCGGATCAGGCTCAGACACTCCGAGGGTTGGTGCGACAGCAGGGGGCGGCCTTCGCCGAGCCTCAGGTGCATGCTCCATCTTCTGCTGCGCCTGAGCAGCGTGCACGGCTGGCTCACGCGCTGGCGATCTCCAGCGGCAAGGGCGGGGTGGGTAAGTCGACGGTCGCGGTCAACCTGGCGATTTTGCTGTCACGCATGGGCCGAAAGGTCGCGCTCTTGGACGCGGACATGGGCACCGCCAACGCGGATGTCATGTGCAACGTGATGCCCGTGCACACGCTGGCCCACGTCGTGGCCGGCCGACGCGAGATCGAAGAGATCGTCGTGCAGGTGCCCGGCGGGTTTGCCCTGATCCCCGGCGCTTCGGGCCTGGCGAAGATGGCTTCGCTGGGGCAGGACCAGCGTAAACGACTCTTCGAGCAGTTTGCCCGGCTGGAAAAAGACTACGACGTCTTGCTGATCGACACCGGCGCGGGCATCGGGCCCAGTGTCCTGAGCGTCCTCACCGCCGCCGACCGCGCCTTGATCGTCACCACCCCCGACCCCACCGCGATCACCGACGCCTACGCGCTGATCAAGACCGCCTACCGCGAAAGGCCGGACCTGGACGTGCGCCTGCTGGTCAACCAGGCCAGCGATCAGGACGAGGCGCTGGGTGTTTTTACCCGCATCGCGAAGGTCTGCCGAAAGTTCCTGGACCTGGACGTCGCCTACGCCGGCTACATGCTGCGCGACGCGGCGGTCATCGCCTCGGTCCGCAATCGCAAGCCCTTTGCGCTGGACCCGAAGCAGACCCAGGCCACCCTCGCGCTGAGCGCGCTGGCGCATCGGCTGGATCAACACGCCGCCGAGCCATCGGATGTACGCTCCGGCCTGATCCAACGCATGACGTCCTGGATCGCGCGCTAGGCATGGCGATCGCCGCCGAAGCATCTGACTGTCTGTCTCTGTTCACGCGATCATTCATGAGATGATCCGCACCTGTCCGACAAGCTTGAAAGTGTGATCCTCGATCACCGTGTCGGGCCTGAAAATTTTTTTATTAACAACACCGTTCACCGCTTCCATCAGCCTGACAAACTAGGTAGACTTCTCTCAATGCTGGCACGGATGCTGGCCCACAACGCTCTGACGCCTGTCTCGTCTTGCTCGTCAGCGCCGCAACGGAGTGCTCACCATTCCCGCTCGTGTAATCGCCACTGTGTTCATGTTGCTCTGCTTTGCAGGGACCATTATCGTTGGATTGATCTACGGCAATGGCTGGAAGTCGATCATGCTCAGCGCGACGATCGTCGCGTTTGTTGCCTGGGTCATCGGGTCCGTGATCGGCGCGATCGCGCTGCGCAGCGTGAATGAACAGATCGAGCGGCACCGTCAACAGAACCCGATCCCTACCGAACACCCGAACACAGACAGCCGCGCCGACAACAAGCGGGCGGCGATCAACTGAGTTAGTGACTTGAGTATCCCACGGCCGATGCGTCGGCTGACATGCATCGAAATCCACAACATGCCACGCACACGCACGCAAGCAGCGCGGCATAACGGTCAAGGAGCGGACCATGGCCCGAATCAGGCACATCACACGTAAACCAACACCCGACCAGCTCGAGGCCATCAAAGTGGTCTGGGTCAAGTACAAGGCCAAGCCCACCGAGGCGATGCGCAACGAACTCATGGAGTTCTATCTCCCGCTCGTGCGCTACAACGCCGAACGCGTCCACACCAAGCTGCCCG
>JBGSTE010000545.1:0-5069 GCA_041736655.1 Phycisphaeraceae bacterium
ACTGCTGGCCGGCCTCGGGCGGCGTGGCCGCTGCGCGGTGCGGGCCGTGCGGTTGTGGCTTGAAAGGCTGATCCAAGACCACGCCAAGCCAATCGAATATCAATCGGGGTGCGGGTGATTGGGTTTTTCAGGGGCGACTAAGTGTTCAACGAAGTTCCGAGCTCGGGAGATTGCGATGGGGCAGTGGCGCATAGCCAACCTCATTCAGCAGGTGGAGCAGCTTTTCTGGATTCGCCGCTTCCTTGTCAATGATGGACTGAAGGGTTGCGCGCGTGTCGTGTGGCGATTGGTTTGAAAAGGCACGTAATGCTCTCGTCGCATGTTCGGCATCGGGTACGAGTTGTACGGGCCAATCATTTCCAGTTGTTGGATGTTTCAGCTGGATCACGCCGGCATACAGCCGGTGGATTTGATGTATGAACGGGAAAGCGATCGTGGCGCCTTCGAATCGAACAATCGTTCCGCCTTTCCCGCAGCGTATCAAGACCGATTCGGGTGAAGAAATATAGAGGCACTTGAAGAAGATGAAACCATAAATGGCAAATAAGAAGAGAAATATTATCAGGGTTGCAACACCCAAGGTGATGACTTCGACAGGAACGGCGAGCAGCAATTGCATGGATGAGTCCGAAAGATAAGGAAAAGTTGAATCGACTCTGTAGTTAGTTTCTTCCCGGCTCGCGGACGCCGGTGCCTTCGCGCTTGGTGCTTGTGTCGCCCAGTTCGGTGCGGGCTTCTTCGACGGCCTTCATCAACTGTTCGACGATCTCGGGATGCTTGTCGGCGAGGTTGTTTGACTCGCCGATGTCGTCCTTGAGGTTAAAGAGCGAGAGTTCAATCTTCGGGTGGTCGACGGGGCCGGGCTGGCCGTCTTTGCCTTTTTCGACCACGCGGCGCCAACCGTGTGGGACGTGCAGTTTCCAGTCGCCGACGCGGACGGCCTGGAGCTGTCCGCCGTAGTAGTAATAAAACGCCTGCGTGGGTGACTGCTCGGTTTTGCCTTGCAATAAAGGCGAAAGATCGTGCCCGTCGATCTTGAGCTTGGGCAGCTCGGCTCCGGTGAACGCGGCGATGGTTGGCAACAGGTCGAGCGTGGATGCGATGGCTGGGGTCTCTTTGCCGGCGGGGATCTTGCCGGGGAAGCAGAAGATGCCCGGCACGCGGACGCCGCCTTCGAAGCTGGTGCCCTTGTCGCCACGCAGCGGGCCGGTCTCGCCGGCGTGGTTGCCGAACATCTGCCACGGGCCGTTGTCGCTGGTAAAGAAGATGAGCGTGTTGTCGGTGAGCCCCAGTTCGTCGAGGCGCTTGACGACCTGGCCGACCGAGTCGTCGATCTCGGCGATCATGTCGGCGTAGAGGCCTTTGCCGGTCTTACCCTTGAACTTGTCGCTGGCGGCGATGGGCACATGCGGGTGCGAGTAGGCGAAGTAGAGGAGGAAGGGTTTTTCCTTGCTGCGGTTGATAAAGTCGAGCGCCCGTTCGGTGTAGCGTGGGGTCAGTGAGTCCTGGCGGGGGTTGCGTTCGAGGGTGGTGGTGCCGTCGATGAGCGGCAGGTCGGGGAAGTTGCCGGGCCCGACTTTGCCGCGGTCCTGGTCGCCGTAGTGGTAGGGCCACATATCGTTGGAGTAGGGCAGGCCGAGGTACTCGTCAAAGCCGTGGCCGGCCGGCAGGGTGGCGGGCTTGTGTCCCAGGTGCCACTTGCCGAGGGCGCAGGTGGCGTAGTTCAGTGGCTTGACGAGTTCGGCGAGCGTGGTTTCTTCGTGGCTGAGCCAGACCTTGCTGGTGGGCCCGAGCGCGCCGCGGATGCCGATGCGCTGGGCGTAGCAGCCGGTCATGATGGAGGACCGGCTGGCGGAGCAGACGGCTTCAGTGACGTAAAAGCTGGTGAACCGCATGCCGCGTTGGGCGAGCTGGTCGAGGTTGGGCGTGGTGCAGATGGTTGAGCCATAGGAGGACAGGTCGGCATAGCCCATGTCGTCGGCGATGAAGATGACGATGTTCGGCGGCCTGGCCGGGGCTTGCTCGGTAGCAGTGCATCCACCGGCGAGAGAGAACGAAAAGGCAAGCAGGGCGATCAAGGTGAAGTGTCGCATGGGTGCAGTTTAGAGGGTCATCGCCGTCCCCGCAGTGGGTGGCGCTGGCCGCCCGCAGGGTTCTGTCGCGGGTATCCTGCTCGCATGGATCCATCGAAGCGTGAAGCGCAGGTGCAGCGGTACGGGGTGAGCTCGGTGTTGGCGCACCTGGCGATGTGCGCGGCGACGGCGGTGCTGCTGACCCTCGCGTTCCCGCTGCCGGGCTGGTCGTTCATGGCGTACTTCGCGCTTGTCCCCGTGGGCGTGCTGCTCATGCGGACGCGAAGCCTGTGGACGCTGGCGTGGACCAGCTACCTGGTGTTCCTGGTGTGGTGGGTGCTGCGGACGCTCTGGCTCAAGGACGTGCAGATCGTTGCGCCGCTGGCGATCGCGGTGGTCTGTGCGGGGTATTTCTCGATCACGCTGGTGTTGCTCGGCGCGGTGCAGAGGCGCTTCCGCGGGGCGATGACCGTGACGCTGCCGATCTTCTGGTGCGCGCAGGAATTTATCCGCAGCCTCTGGCCACTGGGCGGCTTCGCGTGGTTCACGCTCGGCTCCTCGCAGGCGGCCTGGCGCGAGGGGCAAAGCTCGGGCCTGATCGTGCAGAGCGCCGACCTCTTTGGCTGGGTCACGGTCAGCTTCCTCATCGCGATGACCTCGGGCCTGATGGTTGACCTGGTCGCAAGGCCGCTCTCCAAGCGCCTCGCGACCGGCGTCATGCGGCCGCGGCGGACCATCGTCGTGGCGCTCTTGCTCTGGCTCTCGTGCATGACCGGGGCGCTCATCTACGGCAAGGTCCGCATCGCGCAGACGCCCACCGCCCAAGACCCCAACGCCCGGCGGATCGTCGTCGGCATCGTGCAGACCAACGTGCCCCAGAGCAACAAACGACAGGGCAGCGATGTCGACCTCTTACGCAAAAAAATGGCGGACTTTGACCGCCTGATCACGCTCAGCGAAACCTCGGCGACCGACGACCCCAGGCCCGATCTGATCATCTGGCCCGAGACGATGGTCACCACCCCGATCAACGACGAAGCGGTCGCCAAGGTGCTTGGGTCCGAGCCTTGGCCGGATATGAAAGAGGTCGATCAGGCGTATCGACAAGCACTTTCGCAAGGCGAAGCGGCGCTGGAACTCCTCCCGCGCACGGCGTACACGGTGCTGCTCTTTCGCCACATGGTTCAGGAGCACGTCAGCCGACACGGCATCCCCGTCCTGGTGGGCGGTCAGGCGTTGGGCTTTGCGTCGCACGAGCGGTCGATGAACTCGGCGCTGCTTGCCCGGCCGGGCGTCAAATCGGTTGCGCGCTACAGCAAGATGCATCTGGTGCCTTTGGGCGAATACATCCCCGGGCCGCCGTGGCTTCGCCAGAAGTTCATGGAGAACTTCAGCCCGTACAGCTACGACTACACCGTCGAGCCGGGCGAGGGCGTGGTGATCTTCGAGGTCGAGGCGGCGGAGAAGCCTTCGGACCAGGCGACTAGCCCCGCGCAGCCGGTGCGTTTTGCCACGCCGATCTGTTACGAGGATGCGGTCGCGGTGCAGTGCCGGAAGATGGTGTACGGGTACGACGGCAAGAAGCGTGCGGACCTCCTGATCAACCTGACCAACGACGGCTGGTACGCCGGCTCACACCAGGGCTACCAGCACCTGCAACTGGCGGTGATGCGATGTATCGAGAACCGCGTGCCGATGGCGCGGAGCGTGAACACGGGGGTCAGCGGCCTGATCGACTCGGCCGGGCGGGTCGGCCCGCTGGTGAGCCTGGCCGGTGAATATCAGCAGGTCGAGGGGCACGTCAACGCGGTGGCGGTCATCGATGATCGCTCGACGTTGTACGGACAGGTCCGAGAAGGTTTCGGGGTCGGTTTATGCACGGCTTCGCTTCTGCTGTGGATCGGCGTGTTTGTGCCCGGCAACGCGCGGCGGCAGGGCGACAGGTCGGCCTAAGGGTGTCGATGCCGGGGCCTTTGCGTCGATAATCCACGGACCGGCAAACCAGACGACGGCCCGGAGCGTTGTACAGCTTTCATCGTCGTTTAAGCCAGGGACAAGGTGAAGCTCATGAATAAGATCAGGCAATGGGCGTACGCGGGGCTGGTGTTGATGTCGCTTTGCATGGGCTTCGGCAAGGCCCTGGCGCAGGACGCCGCAGGCCAAGGCGGATCGGATGAACACCGCATCCGGTTATTGCAAGCCAAGCCCCGGGCCTATGCCGTGATCGAGTCGACCCTTGGCCACGAGCAGTCGCGTGTCCGTCTGGCGGGGCTCGAGGCCTCGCAGTTTGCCCCCGATGCGGCTGACGACTTAGCGCTCAAGGGCCTGGAAGATGAGAACCCGGCGGTGCGTTACGCGGCGCTGGTCACGATCGGCAAGCTCAAGATTGACCGCCTGGCCGACGCGTCGCTGGACCTCTTGCGTGATGAGAACGCGTCGGTCCGGGCCGCAGCCATCTTTGCCGGTAAACGCTGCGGACGCGAGGTCGATCTCACACCCCTTGGCGTTTTACTCTCCAACGGCAGCCCCGGCGACCGCGCCAACGCCGCGATCCTCGTGGGCGAACTGGGCGACGCCCAGGCCCTGGACATGCTCCGGGAGATGGCCTCTGCGCCGATGCCGCGTGTCTCGGCGGCGCAGCGCGCCTGGGTTCGGCTGCAGTTTGCCGAGGCCATGATCAAGCTCAACCCCGACGACACCGAGGTGCTCGGCTCGATCCGGGCCGCGATGTTTTCGAACCTCGACGATGTCCGCGTCCTGGCGATCCAGATCCTCGGCGAGGTCGGCGACCAGTCGGTCCGCGGCGGCCTGACCCACATCCTCGATCGCGAAAACCCGATCCAGGTCAAGATCGCCGCCGCCCAGACCCTCGTACGCATGGGCGACACCCGGGCCCTGGCGGTGCTCATGGATGCCTCCGCCTACGACGGCAAGGCCCTTCGCCGCGACCTGCAACGCTATGTCCGGGACAGCGACAACGAAAACAGCCCCGAAGCC
>JBGSTE010000584.1:0-1010 GCA_041736655.1 Phycisphaeraceae bacterium
GATTGGATGCGATCTCACACGCTACGAGCGGCGGGGCAAGCCCGCCGGCTAACGGTGTGACGTAGTGCATCAGTCAATACGCCCTCACCACGCCGATGCAGACGCCTTGGATCTGGAGTTGTTCTTTGCGGACTTTGAGGGTCTGGTATTTCTCGTTGGCCGGTTCGAGGTGGACCGTGCCGTCGCGCTGGGGGCGGTAGGTTTTGAGGGTCGCTTCGTCGTTGTTGATCAGGGCCACGACGATGTCGCCGGTGCGGGCGGCGTTGCGCTGTTCGCAGATGACGTAGTCGCCGTCGGCGATGTGGCAGTCGATCATCGAGTCGCCGCGGACCTTGAGGACGAACTTGCTGGTGTTGCGCGAGCCCGGCGGGGAGAAGATCTCCTCGAGGTCCAGGTGCTCGCGGGATTCGACAGCCTCGATGGGTGAGCCGGCGGCGATCGAGCCCACCAGCGGCAGGCGGGTGTTCCGCTGTTCGTCGGGCAGTTCCAGGTCAGGCGACAGCTCCAAAGAGCGCGCCTTGTTGGGGTCGCGGGTCAGGCAGCCCTTTTTGATCAGCGCCTCGACGTGCTCGAAGATAGTGACCTTGGAGACGCCGATGGCTTCGCCGAGCTCCTGCATGGTCGGCGAATAGCCGCGCGAGAGCCGGGTGTCGCGAATCAGCGTAAGAATCTTCAACTGTTTGGGGGTGAGGTTGGGGTTGGACATCGTGATCAATCCTCTCGGGGTGGGGTTGCTGTTGGCCTTCCGTGGCAAACGCGCTTGTAAACTCGGCGGCGAAGGCGTGGCAGGGGCTCGGCGCGGGGATCGTTGGTCTTGGGGTCGGCAGCTTCATCGTCCCGCCGTTCCAGCGGATGATGCGGAGGTCCGGCCCGGACTTGGCCGCGCCACGCACCAGCTCACGCTCCATGCCCGCCTGTTCGCCAGCTAGTTGCTGGATCGCGCCGGCCTGACCGCTGAGCCAGTGCTCGATCGCCAGGAGCATCGCCAGTTGTTGCTGCGGGTCGGCGGC
>JBGSTE010000616.1:0-2083 GCA_041736655.1 Phycisphaeraceae bacterium
GCCCGGCCGCATCAACGGCGGTATGAGCGGGCCAAGCGATGCGATCCGGGGTTGGACGGCGGTCGGATGTTCGGGCTTGGAGTCGGGCCGACCCAAGCAATGGAAAACCGCGCCCGACGGCTGTACGGGCTACATCGTGGCACAGGGTAGGGACAACACGCTTAACCAGACAATCACCGGTGCGCTGAAGCCGAATACACGCTACACCCTGATCCTCGAAGTCTTCAAGCGCAACGACTATAAGCGGGCGGAGGCCAATGAGATCATCATCCGCCTCACCGATGCTCAGGGCAACGACCTAGAGTCCGACACCGCCGACTATCTGATTGTGCCTGCGGACCTTGAGACCGGCTTTGCCATCTGCGCCATTACGCTTACCACCACTGCTGAGGTCAAGTCCGGCGACCTGACCGTTATCATCGGCATGAACGCGGAGGGCAGTGTGCGCTTTAACTTCGACAACCTGCGCCTATGGGCCCAGCCCCTGAAGTGAGGGTAGGAAGAGTTGTCAATAACAGGTATTGACAGAGGTAACTTCTGATTAAACCTTTGCCTTTACAACGGGCGCCACTCCAAATTGTCAGCGCGTTGAGTGCGGATCGTGCCTGGGATGGCGTTTGGTTTATTGCAGATGGCGGATCACTTTCACAGACGCATAGGAGAACATTCTCTTGAATGCATGTGATTCAGTGAGCATCGCATCGCCTGGGCTTTATCGAGCATTTCCTGATATTCGGCGTGTGCATCGGAGTCCGCGACGATCCCTGCGCCGGCCCAGAGGTCGGCGCGGCCTTGTCCATCGGGCGCATCCTGCTCGATCATGACGGTGCGGATGGCGATATTCAGTTGCATCTGTTGGCCGTGGATCATGCCGATCGCGCCGCAGTAGGGCCCGCGCCTGGCCGGTTCGAGTTCGTCGATGATCTGCATGGCGCGGACCTTGGGTGCGCCGGTGATGGATCCGCCGGGCATCGTAGCGCGCAGGAGGTCGATGAAGTCTCGGCTTGGGTGTAGTTGACCGGCGATGGTGGCGACGCCGTGGTGGACGGTCGGGTGGGACTCGATGGTGCGGGGGGAAAGGACGTTGACGCTGCCGTAGGCGCAGACGCGGCCCAGGTCGTTTCGCATGAGGTCGACGATCATGGCCAGCTCGGCCTGGTCTTTGTCGCTGTCGCGTAATTCGTCGGCGCTTAGCGAGCTTGGGCGTGTGCCCTTGATAGGCCGGGTGATGATGTGGCCTTGGGCGTCGCAGTGGAGGAAGAGTTCGGGTGAGATGCAGGCGAGGGTTCGGCGGGGCTCGGCGGGGTCAAAGCGTGTGAGTTCGCTGTAGGCGCCGTACCAGGCTGGGGACTGGTTGGCGAGGGTGTGGTAGAGGGCGCGGGTGCTGCCGGCGAAGGGGCCGGTGAATCGCTGGGCGAGGTTGACCTGGAAGACGTCGCCGGCGGCGATGTAGTCGATGACGCGCTGGATCGATGCTTTGACGTCGTCGGGCGATTGGTCGGGGGTGATGGGTCCGGCGTGATAGAGGGGTTGGGTACCAGACGCTTCGCTTCGCTCAGCGTCGGCGTGGGGTGTTGTTGCTTGGGGACCAGACGCTTCGCTGCGCTCAGCGTCGGCGTGGGGGGTGATGTGCTCAAGTAAGTCGGCTTGGGCTTGGGGGCTGCCGTGCGCGGTCCATTGCTGGGTCTGGTTGTCGTGCAGGAGCCAGGCGTCGCAGCGTTCGAGCTGGTAGTCGGGCCAGTGGCGGTCGTCGGCGGGGGGGTTTGGCAACGACTCGATCGATCGGCCCAGGTCGTAGCCCAGGTACCCAAGCCAGAGCGATCGGCCCGCGTCAGCGGCGAAGATGCGGCGGAGGTCCGTCAGCGGCTTGTGGCTGAGCCTGACGCGCTTGGCCAGTTCGCTTTGCGTGTGACTCCAGCGTGATTGGCCATCTTGAAAGCGGATGGCTTCGGCGGGCTGAGCGAGGACGCTGTAGCGGGACCAGCGCGCGTCGGGCCTGGCCGAGTGGAGCATGAAAAGCGGTCGGTCGGCCGGCCAGCGGCGCATGACCGCAAGGGGGTCGCAGGGCCAGTTGAGCTTGACG
>JBGSTE010000719.1:0-2005 GCA_041736655.1 Phycisphaeraceae bacterium
AAGCTGATCGAAGGGTGCCTCGGGCGACCAGGGACCACCGGCGATGACCCCCGCCTCCGCCGCCGCCCAGGCGCTGGGCCTGTCGCTGCTGCTGCCAGAGGTAGCGCCGGGGCTCATGTCCATCGGCCGGGCCTGCCGACCCCGCCGACGCATCTCGTCGCGGAGGTTGTTCATGGCGATCCGAAACAGCCAGGGCTCAAACTTGCCCTGCTCACGGTAGCCGTCGTGCTCGGTGAGTTTCTGGACCACTTTAACAAAGGTTTCCTGGGTGATTTCTTCTGCTAAGTCGCTGTCTCTACATTGCTTATAAATCAGTCCAAAGACCCGTCCGCTGTACAGGCCAACCAGGTCTGCCCATGCCCGAGCATCCCCCGCCGCGGCTGCCGAGAGGGTCCGGTCTAACGCACTGCTGTCTCGCTCGGCCATGCGGTTTCCTTAAAGATCAACGCTCATCTGCTTGTATTATTGCTTAATCGACCGGGTTCGGGGGCCGATTTTGCCGATGGCATCGGTTAGATCGATCCCCGGCAGGCCAGCTTTATGACCGCTTCCTCCTTCACCATGCCCGGCAGCGACCTGGACCTCGGCAGCGCCGGCGTTGTCGCCGACCTGTTGCACCAGACCGCGGAACTCAACCGCAACGACCCCCTGCGCACCGGCTGCGTCTGCAACTTGCCCGACACCGGCCAACTCATGGCCACCGGCGATCTGCACGACAACGCCCCGGCCCTGGCGCGCATCATCAAACGCGCCCAGCTCGATCGCTCACCCGACAACCGCGTCGTCCTGCACGAACTCATCCACGGCCCGACCCGGCTCAACGGCATGGACCTGTCCATCCGAACCCTCGCACGCGCCTGCGCGGTCAAACTCGCTTACCCCGAGCAGGTCTACTTCCTGCTCTCGAACCACGAGCTTGCCCAGCGCCGACAGGAACACGTCTTCAAAGACGGCGGCAGCGATGTCGAAGCTTTCAACGAAGGGCTGCTGCACCTCTTTGGTGATGAGGGCGCGGAACAAGTGCATGCCGCGTTTGATGCGTATGTCGATTCGCTGCTGCTGGCGGTGCGCTGCGCCAACGGCGTCATGGTCGCCCACTCGCTGCCGGCCCCGCGCAAGATCGAAACGTTTGACAAGACCCTCCTCGAGCGCGAGCTGGGTGAAGCGGACTACAACTCCGAAGGCTCGGCGTATCACATGGTCTGGGGCCGACACCAGAACAACACGCTGGCCGAGGAACTGGCACAGGCCTGGGGTGTGAAGGTCTTTCTGCTGGGCCATCAGCCGGCCGAGATGGGCTGGGAGGAAAAGGCCCACAACATCCTGATCCTCAACTCCGATCACGGCCACGGCGTGTGTCTGCCCATCGACCTCAGCAAGCCCGCCCAGCGCGACGACCTGATCGAGCGGATCGTGCCGATCAACGGCATCCGGCTCTGAGACGCAGCTACATCACTTCTGTTAACCGGTGGGACAGGCTTCCAGCCTGTCATGATGCATCATTTCGAGCTTGACAGGCTGGAAGCCTGTCCCACCGGTTTCTGGATTCTGCCAGCCCCGCTCGTTTGCGTACAATGCGTCGTGACCCTTAACGCTTTTCGAAAGGAACGCCATGCTACGTACCCTGACCTCGACGCTGTTGATCCTGTGCCTGACGCTGGTGAGCGCCTGCGGAAGTACCGGCCAAGACGGCCACGACGACCACGACCATGCAGCCCATGCCGACGCGTTCAAGGACGTGAAGAAGGCGGTGTGCGTCCTCTCGTCAACCGAGGGCAACACGACCACCGGCACCATCACGCTCACGCAGACCAAGGACGGCCTGCTCGTCGAGGCGGAAGTCTCGGGGCTTACGCCTAACTCCATGCACGGTTTCCACGTCCATGAATTCGGCGACATCATGGCGGCGGACGGCACCGCGACCGGCGGCCACTACAACCCCGAGCAGGTCGACCACGGCCTGCCCGCGCACAAGGAAGGCGAAGCGCACGCCGCCACCGGCGGA
>JBGSTE010000404.1:0-7058 GCA_041736655.1 Phycisphaeraceae bacterium
TGCCGCGCACGAACTGGCCGCCGCTGCCGTTCTTCTGCCACCAGCGGGCGCTGACATCATTGGCACAGGTGTAGCCGAGCACGTAGTTCAGCGCGTCGTCGACCGACACATCGCGCGCCGCTTTGCCGATGACCACCGCAAGCTCTGCTTCCTGGTCCGTCTCCGGGCCTTCGTGCTCGCAGCGTGGCACCGCGATGGGTTTGTCCGGGTCCTGCACGCTGCTGGTGGGCTTCATGAACAGCACCGGGTACGCGGGCAACTGCCCGCCCATCTCCGCGACGTGGGCCTTGTAGTTCATCCCGATGCAGAGGATGTTGCTGGGCACGGCCGGGCTCAAGCGCTCGGCGATCGCCACCACGCGACCGGTCAACGCCGGCCGCTGGGGAAAAACCGCCAGCGGGTCGGCCACCAGCAGCTCGGCCGATCCGTCGCCAAGGTCTTTCCCAAACTGCACTTGCGATTGACTGTCACGAAACCGTACGACCCGCATCAGCACACTCCGTTTGTCAAGGTTTGGTTATAATCCCGCCTGCCTGACGATACCCGATCGGTGGTGGGCCTGGCGACCTGTCTGCCCCGCAAATTGGATCCACGGAGCCGACCCTTGCCCGAGCCCACCCCCGGAATCAAACCCGGAATACCCCCCGGCCTCAAACCCACCAAGCCCCGAACCTGGCAGGATGTCCCGACGATGGCCAAGAAGCAGGACCTGCCCGAAGGCTTATGGATGCGTTGCCCCTCGTGCGAGGTGATGCTCTACCGCAAGGTCGTCGAGCAGAACCTTCACGTATGCCCCGAGTGCGACCACCACTTCCGCATCGATGCCGAGCAGCGCGTCGAGCAACTGGTCGACCCCGGCAGCTTCGAGCCCCTGTGGGCCGACCTCTCGCCCAAGGACACGCTCAAGTTCATCGACCGCATCCCGTACAAGGACCGCATCGAGGCCGAGCAGAAGAAGACCGGACAGAAAGACGCGCTGCTGGCTGGCCGGGGCTTCATCAAGGGCCGAGGCGTCGTGCTGGCGGTGATGGATACGCGCTTCATGATGGCGTCGATGGGCTCGGTCGTCGGCGAGAAGATCACCCGCGCCATCGAGCTGGGCACCAAGGAAGACAAGCCCGTCATCGTCGTCTCCGCGTCTGGTGGAGCACGCATGCAGGAGTCCGCCCTGTCGCTGGCGCAGATGGCCAAGACCTCCGCTGCGCTCGCGAGGCTCGACGATGCCGGCGGGCTGTTCCTCTCGGTCCTCACCGACCCGACCACCGGCGGGGTCACCGCGTCCTTCGCCATGCTCGGCGACATCATCCTCGCCGAACCCAAGGCCCTCATCGGCTTCGCCGGCCCACGCGTCATCGCCAACACCGTCCGCCAGGAACTGCCCGAAGGCTTCCAACGCAGCGAGTTCCTCCAACAGCACGGCTTCGTCGACCGCGTCGTCCACCGCAAAGACATGCGCAACGAAATCGCACGGCTGATTGACTACGCGGGGAAATAATGCTTTTTCAGGGGTAACGCACTTGATTCGTCTTTGGGTGATACCGTGTATTCTCTTGACATTCTCTACAGGTGGATGCTCCACTACACCCTCAAGAGTCATCCAAGAGTATGGTAAACCCGACTATATTTATGAAGAATCAGGCGACATGGGGGTTTGGTATCTCTTTGAAGATCGGAACGATAAATGGCCGTGGCATCGAAAAGAGCTTTACTATATTGAGCAGAATAGAGCCTTTATCTTTGACCGTGAATTTGGTTTCTCTGAGCGAAGTCTTAATGAAAATGATTACAGAATATATTTAAGACTTCACACAACAAGCGAAGAATGATTTCATGCTTTCCGCTCTACACACAACACGATTCAGGGTGCAATGTTGGAATCAACCTTGAACCATCATGCACAGCACGCACATCGCTTCCTTCGGCAGTGATATGACACACGCGCGAGGCGGTCAATCTAACAAAGTATCGAGTTGTTTAACCAACCCCGGCAGGTCTTCCCGGATCGTTTTCACGAGAATATCGATCCGGATGATGTCGTAGCCGTGGATCAGCAGGTTGCGCATCGAGCTGGCTTGCCGCCAGGGCAGGTCGGGGTGCATGTCACGAAAGTTCGCAGGTACGCGCGACGCCGCCTCGCCGATCACTTCGACGAGTCGCACCAGAGCCAGTTGTAATACCCGATCCGACTCCACTTCCTCGGTGCTCTTCTCGCCCACCAGCGTAATCGCTTCCGCAGCGTTGTCCCGCATGTGGCGGAGGCGGACAAGCGGGTCATGCTCGGGCATACTGCACCTCAGCACTCGCGAGGATCGTGTCACGCAGCTCGTCCAGCAGGTTTTCACGCAGCGACAGATCGACGCGACGGCCGAGCAGGTCTTCCAGGTCAGCGACCACGCCGCCGAGCTTGAAGTAGGTCAAGCCGGACTCCGTATCGTGATCGAACTCGACCAGCACATCGACATCACTTCGCTGCGTATCAAAATCACCGCGCAGAACCGAGCCGAAAAACGACAGCTTGCGGATACCGTGCCGTTGGCACAGATCAATCAGCGACTGGCGATCGTAATTGACGTTGTGGACCATACCCGCATTATATCGGCTGAACCCGATCATTATTCACCCGGACGATCCCGCCACATCTCTTTGTTCGCCGCGACTTGTTGTGCAGCCAAAGTCACTTCGCTACTTGCCTTCGGCAGTGGTGAGACACCCCGCTATACTCCATTTCAGGATCCGAGCCGGTCCGTGAAATAGGGTGAAGTCATACATCGACCATGCGAATCCGCACCACCTGCCTCTGCCGCGAATACCGCGCGATGCCAGATACCGCTGAGAAAATCCATGCGCGGTGCGCAGTGACGGAACAGATCCTCAAGACCTGCGACGAGTTGACCCGGCTCAAGGGGAACTGGACGTGGATTGCTCAGTGCCGGGTGTGCGGATCGCTGTGGACCGTTGAACACATCAGGCCCGAGCAACTCGGCGGCGGGCCCGCGTGCGCTTACATGATCGATGTGCCCAGGCACGCCCGGCCGGACAAACTCCAGGGCCTACTCCGCGAGGCGGAAGACCTCGCGTGGTTTGGCGCGTTGGGCCCCGAGTGCGGGCCGGAAATCTGCGGATGCAGAAACTGTGAACGCCTGCGGATCCACAACAGCAAGTATTGTGCCGTCCATCATTTCAGGCGCATCAAGGGCTACCGCGTGCCGGGGACCTGACCGCTATAAACGACACAAGCCCATCCGCGCGAACGCGATCGTGATAGCGCTTGACCTGCGACTGGATTGGGCCTGATGAAGAGCGCTATATCATCGGGCCATGCGTTAAGGGCACCCGTGGACCGGCCGATAATGAAGCGGTATGCACCGTCTCCTGTTCCTGCTGCTGGTCCTGCTCCTGTCGCTGCCGACGCAGGCGCAGACGCAGCAGCGCAGCGACGACTTCATCCGCATCGAGCCGACGCCCGAGCTGACCGTCTATCGCAGCAGGCACTACCGCATCCACACGAACCTGACGCGCGAAGAGACCGTGCCCTACGGCCGACACCTCGATGCAATGTTCGATCAGTACGACAAGCGTTTTCGTTCGCTGGGCAACGTGCCGATTGATCCGATGTCGGTCTATCTCTTCCGTAGCGAGCAGCAGTACGACCGCTTCCTGGCTGAGCACAACATCGATGCGACACACTCGGGCGGGATGTTCTTCGTGACGCACAAGCTGCAAGGTCTTGCGACGTGGGTCGAAGGCGGCAGCCGGCGGAGGACGTACGAAGTCCTGCAGCATGAGGGGTTTCATCAGTTCGCCTGGCACGCGATCGGGCCTAAGCTGCCGGTCTGGCTCAACGAAGGTTTGGCGCAGTATTTCGAGTCGGCGGTGATCGCGGACGGGCAGATGGCACTGGGCATGATCAGCCGGCCACGCGTGGAGAAGGTGCAGTTGGCGATCAAGGCCGACCACGTGCTGGCGCTGGACAAACTCATGTCGATCACCGGCGAGGAGTGGGCCAAGTCGCTGCGTGAAGACCCGGACCACGCGGGCCTGCTCTACGCACAGTCGTGGTCCGTCGCGTACTTTCTCATCCACGGCGACGACGGCGCACATCAGCAAACGCTCTTTGACTACCTCAAGCGGCTCTCTAACGGTGATCGGCCGGACGACGCGCTGCTGCTTTCCTTCGGCAGAAGCGGCCTGCGAACACTCGACGAACAGTGGCGGGCCTTTGCATCCACACAGCGGCCCGACGACGTCACGCAGGCCATCGAACGCCTCGAGTTCCTCGGCACGGGCCTGCGCCTTCTCGCGGAACAGGGCGAGTCGATGCCCGAAGATCTTGGGCAACTGCGTGACACGCTCCGCGAATTCGGCTTCAAGCTCCGCCGCCGAGAGATGGGCGTGACGCAGGACCTCTCGGCCGATCACGACGAGCTCTTCCAGTTTTCAAAAGGAAAAGCCGACGCACGCGAGTTCGTACTGCTCAAGCCCGACCGCACCGGCCTGCCGCCACGCATCACCGCGCCGGGGCTCGTGCCCGAGCCGACGCTCATCTGGTACCGCGACGGCGACGGCAAGCTGGTGCAGGACATCGTGTATGAGTGATGCAAGTCTTGCTTGGGGGTCGCCCGGCCACGGGCTACAATGTCTATATGTCTGCTAAAGTAGGCTTACTCGATCTCTCGGCTGCGCTGGACCGTTGTCGGCGGGGGATGCGTGTTCGGAGCAGTCTACTCATGCACGACTCGCCACAGCACGACAACGATCTCGAGCGGGCGCTGCTCGACGCGGTCACGCTGTTCGATGAACTAAGCATCGGTTACGCGCTGATCGGCGGCCTGGCGGCGATGATCTACGGCAAGTCGCGCTTTACCGAAGATGTCGATTTCGTGGCCGATCCGGGCCACATGGATGTGCTCGTAGCGCACCCCGAGGCGATGCGACGACATGGGTTTGACCCGCAGTGCACGTGGAAGCTGTATCACGACAGCGGCATCACGATCGATATCTGGAAAGATGACTACGCACAAGGGATTGTCCAGCGAGCCGAGCCGGTCCAACTCGCCGGTCGAAGTATCGCGGTCGCGCGCGTGGAGGACCTTGTCGCGATGAAGCTGCGCTCGGACCGTCCACAGGACGAGTACGACATCTCCGAAATCCTCAAGGCGGGCACGCTCGATTCAGACAAGATATCGACGCTCATCACCAGCGCGCAGGCCCAGCGCCTGGATCAGATCAGGCGACGCATCGGTCTCGGATAAATCGCGCGCAACTCACACGACAACGCCAGCCAGCGAGGTCAAGCCCAACGGCTCCTTGGTGAAAAACGGCTCGGCATAGCGCACGCCGATGCGCGAGCCCATGTAGCCGTTGAACTCGCGCACCCACTCAACGACCCGCCGATTTTTCTCCGGCAGCACGAACTGCGTTTCATAGGCCTTGATCGCCTGTTCCTTCTGGTCCATCTGCTCGGAAATATCGATGCAGAACGAAGGATGGGCCACCAGGCGCAGGTGCGTCGCGTAGTAATAAAACAGCCACTTGGGATAGCACGGCTGGCCCGGAAGATTGATCTTCGTGAGCTTCGCGTCAAACCGCGCATCCTCAATGATCCGTGTCACCGCGCGGTGGTCCGGGTGCGCATCTTCTTCGTACGGAACGAACAGGATGTCGGCCTGGTGCTCGCGGATCACCCCGGCGACCGCGTGGCGTGATGCAATGTTGTGCTCGACAAAACGGTTGGGCAGCCCGAGCAGACGACGCTTCACGCCCATGATCTTCGCGGCGGCGGTCCACTCTTTCTCGCGGAGCTCAGGCGAGCCCATCGGCGTCGGCTCGCCGTTGGTGATATCCAGCAGGAGCACGTTGTGCCCTTGTTGTGCCAGGCGGATGATCGTGCCGCCCATGCCGAGTTCTTGATCGTCCGGGTGCGGGCCGACGACGAGGATGTTGGCCATGGTGGGGGTTGGGAGTTGGGAGTTGGGAGTTGGGAGTTGGGAGTTGGCCTTACGTTAGCCGTCGCCTGCAAGGCGACGCGCCAGGCGATCACTTGAACTTGAACGCATCCGCCACCGGATGCCATGTTTCGATCTTATCGAGCAGTGACTTGATCACTTGTTGATGCGTCGGATCGATCTGCTCCTGCGTAGACCAATCACGCAACTCGTGGGGATCATCCCTAAGGTTGTATAAACGAAGATCGTCCTGATCCCAATCGTGCACTTTCGCGTAAGTTGTCTTGTTCTCGCCCTTGTAGCGAACGATCAACTTCCAGTCGCCCTCTATCACCCACTGATACTGCAGCGTGCCGTCCGGGTTGCCCGGCGTCATGTTGTGGATCGCGTGGGTTTGGCCGAAGATCGTCTTGCGCGCAGCCGTCGCCTGGTTGTCCATCAGGTTGATCCCGGGAAGTTCGGCAGGAAGTGCGATGCCCGCTGCCGCACATACCGTCGGGAACAGGTCGATCGCATGAGCAAAATCCTCACTCACGCCCGGCTTGACCTTGCCCGGCCAGCTCACCATGATCGGCGTGCGGACCCCGTTCTCAAACGGCGAACCCTTGGATTTCAAGGCAAAACCGCCCCATTGCTTCTGGTTCGGGTCGTCCCTGTTCGTGCTCGTCGCCGCCCAGCCGTTGTCGCAGATGTAGAGGAACACCGTGTTCTCGCGCTGGCCGCGGTCGTTGATGAGCTTGACCAGCTCGCCGCAGGTCTCATCAAACCACTCGCACATCGCGTAGTACTTCGCAACGTCCTCGGCCCGGCCTTCTTTGGTGTATTTCTTCAGAAGACGCTCCGGCGGGTTGTGCGGCGTATGCGGCAGGAACGGCGCGTACCACACGAAGAAAGGCTTGTCTTCCTTGATCGCGTGGTCCACGAAATCCGCGATGGGTTGCAGTCCATCTCGGCCGATGGTCAGGCCCGCGTCGCCGTGGCGGCCGCCGCGCTTGGGGTCGCCGTGTGTCATGCCGTGGGTGAAGCCGCCGTCCTGGTACGAGCCTTCCCACCACTTGCCGGACTGGTGCGCGAGGTAACCATTCGCAACGAGCGTCTTGATCATCGAGGGGT
>JBGSTE010000018.1:0-2903 GCA_041736655.1 Phycisphaeraceae bacterium
GACCCTGGGCTCTTTTTCGCCGGGCTTACGGTAGCGCAGGGCGATGGGCAGGGATGCATCGGGGTCGCGCAGTTGCAGCAGTTCGCCCACGGCCGGGGTGGGCTTACCCTTGTCGTCCTTGCCGGCGGCCTTGACGACACGGACCATCGCGACGGCGCGGGGGGCGTCGCTGGGCGTATCCCGGCCGGGCACGTTCAGCAGGTTGACACCGAACACGTCCTGCAGGTGCTCATCACGGATATTGATGAGCATCGAGTTGCCGTCCTTGTCGCCGACCTCCACGCGCCAGTCGGATGGGGGCAGCTTGGCACCGGGGTCGTTCGAAACGGGCGTCAGCGACGGGATCATTTCGACGGCACCGCAGCGGTGGATCGGCACGAACGCGGTCTGTCCGGTCAGCCGATCGGTTAGCCCGACGGGGATTGATTCGACTGTGATGCTGCGAATCGTAAGGTTGTCGTCGATGCGGGCGAAGGTGCTTTTACGAAGCGTGATGTCCCCGCCGAAGATAACGATCGACAACTCCTCACCCTGCACGGCATAGACCATCGGGTACTTCGAGGGCACGCGGTCGATGAAGAACTTGTGCGCCTGCTCGTCGGCCACGGACAGGCGATCAATCGTCGTATCGCCGACCATCGACAGCGCTTCGTACGCCCCGATGCGGATATCCGGGTCCGGGTCATCGAGCATGTCCCGGACGATCTTACGCGCGTTGTTGTTGCGCGGCATGGCCGCCAACGCGCGGAAAGCCCGGACACGATCGCCCGGCAAACCAGCGGTAGCGATCTTCGTCAACGGCACAAGCGTCTGCTCATCCTGCAACCACGAGCCGGCCTGCAGCGCCGCGTCGCGCACCTGCGGATTTTCATGGTCGTAATACGGCCGAATCTCCGGCAGCGCGTTCTTCCCGAGCATCTTCCACGCCAGCGACACCGGCCGGGCACGATCCTCAGGCGACTGCACCAGCGATTCACCGAGCGCCATGGCCTGCGGACGGATGAATTGCGGCGAGGGGTCCAGGTACTGGTGCTCGATCAGGGCAAGAAGCTCCTCGGGTTGTGTTGCGTAACGCTGCGGCACATTGATCTGGATTAGACCTTCGTTCACGCCTACAGCTGTGGGCAGGTTGTCGCCATCGGCCGACTCGAACTTGGCGTTGATGCGATCGACAATACTGTTCGCAGTACGGTGACTCGGCTGGTTGAGGACGAACTGCACCATCTGCGAGTCGACGACCGTCCCGCCGTTGACGATGACCGCTTGCCTGAGGAACTCTGTGTTGTTCTGGTCCTTGGGCGCAACAGGGTTGACGAACACCTCGCCATAGGCGACTGCCGGGGACTGGGTGTAGATGAGCCTGCGGTCCAGGCCCGTTGGCGAGAGCTGGGTGGGCCAGAACAAGCGGCCGCCGGCCAACGAGGTCGAGGACTGATCGATCATCGAGACGAGCAGGTCGAACTTGCTGCCACGCGCGGCCCCGGGCGGGATGAGGCCTTCGACCGCGACGACGGACGAGCCGAGGTCGGCCATCACGCGTTCGGGGCTGAAGTTTTCGGTACCGAACTGGGCCGAGCCGAGCCTGTTGCGTCGCATCTCGTTGAGGAGCCACTCGCGCATGAAGCCGGGCACTTCGTTGGAGCCCGTGCCGTTGAGGTCGACCACCATGCCGTAGCCGCCGACGTATTGCGGCTGGTTGTTGATGAAGTTGCCGTAGGAACCGATGGTGCCGCGGAGGTAGCGCTGGCCGCTGAAGGTCGCGGCCGCCTCACCCTCGGCGGCGTTCTCGTAGGAACCCGGGCTCGAGCAGCCGGCCAGCGGCAGCACGATCGACAGCGTCGCGAGCGCCAATCGGCTGACGATCGATCGACAGGTCCGCACCGGGCCGCCGGGGCGACGGGTTTGAGTCGGCAAGCAGGTCTTCATCATGGTTTTTCACGCAGCGGGGGATAGACAGAGTATGTATTGTCGCCTTATGGCCCGCCGGGTCAAGGCCACGCCTGCGGATTTTCGTGCCTGAGGATCGGCATAAATCAAACGGATGAGCGGATTTGCGGGCACTCCCCCCGACGCGGTTACACTGAACCCATGCAGCAAGACATCCAACGCACACTGCTGAGCGACACCCAGATCGCCGACCGGCTCGATGCCCTGGCCCGGACCATCGCCAGCGATATCGAAGCCGCCACGGGCCTCTCGGACCCCGGGCACCCCCACAACACCCTCACGCTCATCCCCATCATGACCGGCAGCATCATCTTCGTCGCCGACCTGGTCCGACGACTGCCGCTACGCATGAAAATCTTCCCCATGTCCGTCTCGTCCTACCCCGGCACCGCCACCACCTCGCAGGGCGTGAGCCTCAACCTCGCCAACGACCGCGTGCCCGCCGACCTCACCGGCCACCACGTCCTGCTGGTCGACGACATCCTCGACTCGGGCTCGACCCTCCGTGCTGTCACCACCGAACTCAAACGCCGAAACCCCGCGACCCTGCACACCTGCGTGCTCTTACGCAAGCAGCGCGACCAGGCCATGGACTTCCCCATCGATTATGTCGCCTTCGATATCCCCGACGAGTTCGTCGTCGGCTACGGGCTCGATTACGACGACCAGTACCGCAACCTCCCGCAGATCGTCACGCTTCGGCCGGAGGTCGTGCGTGCGTGACCGATGCACAGGTGGGATGGGCGTCCCGCCCGTCATCAAGTCAGAGACTTGAATAGCAATCCTTCAAGCTTCATAACGGGCGGTGTGCGCGACACCCACCCCATCTTTGCTTTACATTCATGTCTTAACCCATGACTACTAGGCCGGACAAACCGAACAACGACTCGCGCCAGCGACACCACCTCGCCGCCGCCGAGGCCGGGGACGCCGCGGAGGCCGAGCCCCTGATCGCC
>JBGSTE010000029.1:0-1835 GCA_041736655.1 Phycisphaeraceae bacterium
GCGCTGGGGCGAGGCGGCGGGCCGGCGGCGCGTGGCGTACTCTCGCTGCCCCCCGAGGCGGTGGGTTTCAAAGTCCGCATCACCGAGCAGGGCGAGGTGCTCAGCGAGCGCTACGACGATCCGGAGGTGGCCTTCCGCCACGTCGAGCAGGTCGCGTGGGCGACGCTATTGGTCTCGGCCGAGTCTGCCGAAGCGATCGACCCAGCATGGATGGCGCTGCTGGCACAGGCGTCTCTCGCGTCGACCCAGTGCTACCGCGACCTGCGTGACGACCCGGCTTTCCTGGCTTACTTCGACAAGGCCACGCCGATCAACACGATCGAGACGCTGCCCATCGGCTCGCGTCCGAGCCGTCGACGTGGGGCGCGCGAACTCAAGGACCTGCGTGCGATTCCCTATACGTTTGCGTGGACGCAGAACCGCCACCTGCTCACCGCGTGGTACGGGCTGGGCACGGGCTTGCAGTTGATCGACCTGCCGACGCGCCGCGCGATGTACGCCGGCTGGCCGATGTTCCGTGGCATGATCCAGAACGCCGAGCTGGCCCTGGCCAAGTGTGACATGCAGATCGCCCGGCACTACGCCGAGCTAGTCGGCGATGACCGGAGCATGCGCCTCTTTGATCAAATCCAGTCGCAGTTCAAGCTCAGCCGGGAAATGGTCCTCTCGACCGCCCAGCGTGATGACCTCCTCTCGGGGATCGACTGGCTCAAGCGCTCGGTCCGCGTCCGCAACCCGTACCTTGATCCCCTGAATCTGATCCAGATCGAGTTGATCCGGCGTGGCGTTGACCCGCAAGGCGACCTGCTGCGCCAGAGCGTGCAGGCCATCGCCGCGGGCCTGCGCAACACGGGCTAACAAACCTTTTTTCTTTCACACCCAAGCAGACGCTTCGCTGCGCTCAGCGTCGGCGTGAGTGTTTCATGAGCGTGGATGCATACCCTTGCGTCTTGACACGACCGCCCCGCCTACCATTGGTACACTGTACGAATCCGGCCACGCAACCCCACGCCATGAACAAACCCAGCCCCAAAATGTTCGCGCTCGCCATCCGCGTGGTGCTCGGGCTCGTGCTGCTCATCGGCGCGGGCCAGGTATTGTCGTGGCTGATCGCGACCAAGCCCCAGGTGGAGAAGAGCTCCATCCAAGCCCAGGCGGTGCGTGTGCAGGTCATGCGGGTCGAGCCGGTCGAGGTCGCCCGTCAGTGGCGTGGCTATGGCACGACGCAAGCGAAAGACACCGTCGATGTGCCCGCGCGTGTCAGCGCGACCGTCATCGAACTGCCCGAGTCAATCGAAGTCGGCAAGGAGATCAAGGCCGGGGATGTGATCGCCCGACTGGACGTGACCGACTTCAAATCTTTACTCAGCGCGGCCGACAAACGCATCGCCGAGGCCGACGCACTGCTCACACAACTAAGCGTTGAAAAAGACCGGCTCGAAGAGCGTCTGACACTGGAACAACAGGACGCCGAGCTTGCCCGCAAGGACTACGAACGCCAGATCGACCGCCAGCAGCAGGGCTCAGCGTCACCCACCGATGTTGACCGCGCACAACGGACGCTTCTTAATGCCGAGCGCGCGGTGCTTGCAACGCGCCAGCAACTGGACGCGATCCCCCCACGACTGGCCGGGCTGCAAGCGGGCAAGGGCGTCGCACAGGCCGACCGCGACAACGCCAAGACCAACCTCGACCGCACCGTCATCACCAGCCCGATCGACGGGATCATCGAGTCGCTGGACATCGAGATCGGCGAAAACCTCGCGCCCGGCGCACGCGTCGCACGCATCATCGACCCGCGAAAACTCGAAGTACCGCTCCAACTGCCCGCCTCC
>JBGSTE010000057.1:0-3367 GCA_041736655.1 Phycisphaeraceae bacterium
AGCAGCATCAACAAACGATGTCGCGGCTTTTCGATCCGCGAGGTCTGCTGCACCGCCTGTTGCACAAACCGCGTTGCCGGGAACATCACCTCGCGGTAGCGTGACCGGCTCAGGAGGTGTGCAAGCAGCGGCAGCCCGACCGCGGCGATCGCGCCCGCCGCCCACCACGGCGCGAAGAAGCTCAGCATCGCCAGCTCTGCCGTCAACTTGCTCTCCGTCGCAGGACAACTTCCATACGCCCGCCTACGATCGGCAGGTCTGCACACTGCAAAGGATAACCGCACCGCCCACAAGGACTGCAACCATGGCAATGACCGACAAACCAGAAGCCCCCGCGCTGATCGAACCGGGCAAGCCCGCCTCTGCCTTCAACCTGCCGGACCAGGACGGCAAGGACCACCGCCTCTCCCAGTACAAGGGCCAGTGGGTCGTGCTGTATTTCTACCCCAAAGACGACACGCCCGGCTGCACGACCCAGGCCTGCGACTTCCGCGATGCGACGTCCGAACTGACGCAGCGCGGCGCGGTAGTGCTGGGCATCAGTCCCGATGATGTGAAGTCCAAGGCCAAGTTTGCCGGCAAATACAAGCTCAACTTCCCCGTGCTGGCCGACGAGGGCGCGGCGGTATGCAGTAAGTACGGGGTCTGGCAGGAGAAGTCGATGTACGGCCGAACGTACATGGGTGTCGTGCGGACGACGTACCTCATCGCCCCCTCGGGCAAGGTGGCGCATCGCTTTGACCAGGTCAAGGTCAAGGGCCACGCCGACGCGGTGCTGGCAGCGCTGGATGAAGCACTGACTGGCTAAGTGGCGTCGTTCCTGACGCATACAAAATTATTGCAAATGAACGATGTACACCGGTTATCCGGCCTGGACAGTTCGTTATCATTGGGCTGTTGGCTTGCGACGCAACGCCCGCCGCGAATCATGCGGTGACGAGGAAAGGATTTCTTCTTCATGGCCAAATCCAAAAAGACCACCCCGAAGACGACCAAGAAAACGACAAAGAAAAAAGCGCTCTCTTCGACTCGTGCTGCGAAAGACGCGGCGGGTAAAGCGTCGGCCAAAAAGACCACGGACCCCTCGATCAACCGGAAGAACAAGAAAGTAACCGCCATGCCAGAGAACAAGAAGACCAAGAACACCTCGTCAACCGCAAAGACCACGACCGCGACCAAGACCAAGAGCGTCAAGGCCTCGACCAGCGCCAAGCAGATGCTCGCCGCCGTCGCTTCCGACGCGACGCCCAAGCCTGCCAAAACGCCGAGCAAAGGCAAGGCTCCGACGAAGCAGGCCCCCAAGCCCGTGATCATCGTCACGCACGAACAGATCGCCCAGAAGGCCTACGAGATCTGGCTGGCCAAGGGCTGCCCGCAGGGCCAGGACCACGCGAACTGGATTGAGGCCAAGGCTGCGCTGGAAAAAGCCTGAACCGCGCGGTTCAATTCGCCCGCAGTGTCCGCAACTCAGCCTGCTTCTCGGCAAGCTGCTTTTCCAGAACCTCACACTGCGTCCGCAACTCATCGAGTTGCATGAAGATTTCCACTTCGGCTGAAACGCGTGCGGCGAGATAGCGCAACATCTTGCCCACGCGATCTGCCTGATCGAAGGGTTTGCTGTCGATCACCCACATAACGCCGATGGGTGTCCCCTTCGAATCGCTGAGGCTGACACCGCAGTAAGACACGATGCCCAAATTCTGCAGCATCTCATCCTTGGGAAAATGCTCGTTTACGCCCCCCGCTGAGACAATATGACCCGTTGGCGATTGTGATCTCACAAGGGCTGTGCTCAAGTAAATAACGCGTAAACTCTGCTTGGACCCCATGCTCGCTCAGGGAGATCGTAAAGAAGCCAGGACGATCCTCAATCATTTCCTGCACACAAACCCCTGCGTGGCTGACCCCCAGAGACTCGCAGAGCGTGTCGGTCAGCGCCGACAGGAAGCGCGTCCCCGCGAGGCTGTCCAGTGACTGACGAATCTTCAATAGTTCATTGACTTTGTTGCTACCCGCATGATCCTGACCGGGCAGATCGCTTGGAGTCGGAGACTGCTGCTCGATCTGCCGTTGTAGTTGAATCATCTGCTCAGCCTTATAGGCGGACTCCAACTCGGCGATGGTTCTTGAAGCAAAAAATCGCAAAATGCGTTCAAGTGTGTCCGCCTCCTGCATCGGTTTATCGTCCCAGATCGCCAGGATACCGGCCGATATGCCGCGATCGTCATCCAGGCGGATACCCATGAAGCTCTCGATGCCGTGCTCGATGAGCCTCGCGTCATGGGGGTACAACTTCGCGATTCCGCTGGTCACCCGGCAGACACCCTGCTCCAGCACTGTTTGCGCGGGCTTGTTGGCTGGATCGCAGGTAAAGGGCTGGCCCGTATTCCCCCGCTCGCTGTATGCGACGGTAAGCTTGCCGCTCGTTCTTGAGTCAGGGTCGATCATGCATACGGCGGCAAAGCGCACGCCCAGCACCTGCGTCAACGCCACGCACAGCCGGTCGATGTAACGCCGACCGGAAACCTGGTTGACCGCCTCACTGATTGCACTGAGCCAATTCAATTCGCGCTCGGCACCGAACTTCGAGCCATCGCCCGGAGGCGATATCGGCTCAGAACCGATCGACACCAGCCCCGAAGCGATCGCGATCCGGGCCAGCTCCACCCGGTTCGTGGCGTTGAGCTTGCGACCCAGCGACAGCCGGTGCGTCTCGATGGTCTTCAAACTCCGGTGCAGCTTGCGTGCGATGTCGGACAACGAGTCACCCTCCGCGATCAGGGAGAGGATCTCCCGCTCTCGCGGCGTCAACGAGTCAATCTGTTCTATAGCCATTCGAGGCTCCTCGAATAACCCCCAACGTGAAGTGTACGTGCGTCAGATAAAAGTGAATCGATCAACCAAACTGATGAAGACAGAGTTACAAAAATAGTACGACTCAGGGTTCAGTATACGGTCTCGCTCTCAGAGGTAAAGCAAAACTTTTGAAACGAGCAGAAAAATCTCAGTCGTAGCGGAACACGCCCTTGCGCCAGGCATACACGAACGCGATCGCGGTGGTCAGCACGAAAAACAGCATGCGACCCATGAATAGCAGCGACAAGTCTGCGCCTTCGCTGCCGCCCAGTGACGCAAACGTGACCGCCCATGGATAAAGGAAGACGATCTCGACATCGAATAACAGGAACGTCATCGCGACGATGAAGAAGCGGACGTTAAAGCGTCGCCGGGCCGAGCCGATGGGGTTCATGCCCGACTCGTAGGTCGTGCCCTTGACTTCGCCCTTGCGCGATGGGCCGAGGAACGTGGTGAGCACGACGTTGCCCACGCCAAAGCCGATCGCCATCAGCAGCAGGATGCCCAGCGC
>JBGSTE010000077.1:0-3905 GCA_041736655.1 Phycisphaeraceae bacterium
CGCGATCAGGCCGTGGGGCAAAGCGACTTTCGCGGCCTTACTCCGCATGACCGTCGCGGCACCGACGAGTTCATCAACCGTTGCGCCGCGCTGCTGGATCATGGCGAGCATCGCCGCGGTCTGCGTCGGCAGCGACTGGCCGGTCCTGATCAACTCGAACGCATCGACCGCCTGTTCGGTGGTCAGCGGCTCGCCTTGGACGAGTTGGGCAAGGAGGTCTTTCACGCTCGCTAGTGTAGCGGGATTGATGGGGTTTGAAGCCGACGAGTAAACTCTCCTGACAAAAGGGGACAGACATTCCTGTCTGTCATTCGGCGTAGCCGAAACCAATTTCTCTCAGGCCCGCGGCCTGACGACAGGCAGGAATGCCTGTCCCCCTGACCATCGCGTCAGGCGTTCCAAGAACGCAGCCTTGACGTTGTTGAACTGACTCACACCAACAACAGCAGCAGCCAGAGCGCCGCGGCCGCGAGGACCATGAACACGCTGATCTGCAAGGCCAGGAACCCCGCCTCCTTCGGCAAGCGGGCCAGTGAGTTACTTTTGATCGTGCGATACACCAGCGCAATGACCAGGATCAGCGGCGGCAACAGCCAGAGCCAGTAACGATCCACCGGCGCCGGGTCCAGAAACGGACGCCAGGCCAGGACGATGTGCGATGTCTGATGTGCGATGTCCGATGTGAAGGCAGAAAAAAACTGCTGGCCCGGATGGCTCGTGATATCGCACATCGCACATAGAACATCGAACATGAACATCACCCGGCCCCCAGGGGCAGCTTGTGCTCGGTGCTGCGTGGCTCGCGGTAGACGATATCGACCATCGCCAGCAGGTTGAGCATGCCCGCGAGTGTGCAGTAGAGCGTGCCGATCTCGTATGCTCGGCCGTAGGCGGGCTGATAGGGGATCGTCGCATCGTCGGGTTTGGGGTCCCGGCCGGCAAAGTTGGCGCTGTAGCGGTCGCGGGTGTATTCGACGGCGAAGGAGGGGGCGATCATGGCCTGACCGAGGAACCAGGCCCGCACCGTGCCGTCGACGCTGCGGGAGCTGATGACGCTGATCCCGCCGATGAGCAGGCCCGCGGTCCACAGCCCGCCGATGCACACCAGGAGGATCACAGCCCGCTGAACGTGGCCGGCGAGGAAATGGCCCAGCCCCGGGACCAGCCAGCCGGCGACCGCGGCGGGCAGGTTCCACATCGGTTTAAGCCGGTGCTCGGCGGGGTTGGGGGCGTCAGCTTGCGACAAAAAAATCGTTCTCGGCGTGGGTCGGAGTTGCTTGTCGGCGATCGGTTGGTACAACTTGCCATTGACAGCGGGTGATCTGCCGATAGTGTAACCGCCATGACCCCGGCAGATGCCGATCCCCCGCAAGACATTCCCCCACGAGGCCATGCAATGTTGACCCACGCGACCGAGAAACTGACCGACACCACCGACCTCTTTGAACCGACCCCGATTCGTCCCCTGCTGACCATGGAGGACGAGGAAGACTTCGACGAGAGCATCTTCTACGACGACGATGAAGAAGCCGATGAACTACTCGAAGAGGACGAGGACGACGAAGAAGAAGACGAAGAAGACGAGGACGACGACGAGGAAGTCGACGACGACGAGGACGACGAGAGCTATCTCATCGACGACGATGAAGAAGAAGACGAAGACTTCCTCGAAGACGACGAGGACGAGGACGATGACTTCCTCGACGACGACGAGGAAGAAGACGAAGACCTCGAAGAAGACGACGACTGATCGCCCGGACGATCCGTACCACCGCTACAGACCGACCCCCAAACGCCCGCTTTCATGCGGGCGTTTTCTTTTCCGGCGGTTGATCATCGACTGGCGTCAAGCGGCCCGCGGGAACGCCCGATAGCGGAGGTGGAACACGTTTACGGAGCAGAGCCATGTCAGAAACAACCCCGCAGGATCAAGGCAAAGAGCGCGGCCCGGACCGCCGAAAGAGCGTCGTGGACGCCAGATTCAACGGCCTGGAGCGCCGCCGGGGCCCGGGCCGACGGCTTAGCGACTTCGCCAAGGCCGCTGAAGAAGGCGAGATGACCACCGAACAGTTCATGTTCATCCAGGCCATCGACGCCTTCAAACGCGCCAACGACAAGCCCTTCCCCACCTGGACGGAAGTGCTCGAAGTCATCCGCAAGCTCGGCTACCGCAAGACCTGCAAGCTGGCCATCGAGCTGCCCCAGTGCGAAGACTGGATCGAGCCGGCCGACGCCGCCGCCTTCCCCCCGCCGACCCGCAAGGCCGACGAACGCGAAGCGGCGTGAGGACAAGTTTGAATTGGTGAAGTAAGAAGGATGAAGTAAGAACTAAGAAGTAAGAGCGGCTCATGGGCCGCTTTTTGCTTTACACTTGTGCCTGATCCTTCGTACTTCAAACTTCACCAAATCAAACTTCACCACATGACCCTGCCTTACAAGATCGCCGTGCTCTGCTACCTCTTTGATGAGCGTGGGCGGGTGTTGCTGTTACATCGCGTCAAGCCGCCGAACGTTGACTTGTACTCGCCCATCGGTGGCAAGCTCGAGCAGGCCGACGGAGAGAGCCCCACCGCCTGTGCCCAGCGTGAGATCCGTGAAGAAGCCGGGCTGGACATCGACCTGGCTGACTTACATCTGACGGGGATCGTGTCTGAGACGGCGTACCTCGGGCAGACGCACTGGCTGATGTTCCTGTATGAGGTGACGGTGCCGGTTCAGGTCGCTGCGGAGGCGATGCAGTTTGACGAGGGCCGGCTGGAGTGGCACGAGCCGTCGGCGATCAACGCCCTGCCGATCCCGCAGACCGACCGCGGGGTGATCTGGCCGCTGTTCTGGGAACACCGCGGCTCGTTTTTTGCGGTGCACATCGATTGCAGTGTGTCGCCGATGCGCTGGCGTCTGGAGCAGCCGCTGGCGGGTGATTGGCGGGAGTTGAGGGATGGGGGTTAGGGGTTGGGGTTCGGGGTTCGGAATTGACGCAAAAAGAAAAGTTTCTTGTTGCGTACATGCTTTTCTCTAAACCCCAGACCCCAGACCCTAAACCCCATCCCCCATCCCCCAACACCCGATAACCCCACCCGGCACTTGGCCTGCCCGGCAACCGGCGATAAACTTCACTAGACGCCACCACTGGCCGATGAACCCTGACAGGAACGGTTAACGCCGATCCCCAGACAACGAACCCGATCAAGGACCCCGCGATGAACCGCACCTTCGGCCTCTCCATCCTCGCCCTTGTCCTCCTCCAGGGAGCCACCGGCTGTATCTACTCCGAAGACCGCGATGTCTTCAAGTCCACCTACGAAAAGCCCAAGACCGTCAGCTACATCTACAAGCCCTCCAACGAAACCGCCTGGACCTTCGAGATCCCGCCGCAGACCCTCCTCGTGGTTGAGCGCGACGCGACCACCGGCAACGCCGAGTTCGTGCGCCTGGACCAGGGCTACCCCACCAAGCTCATCTGGGAGCTCTACCCCATCGACGCCAGCCCTTCGTGGACCCGCAAGGACCACTACTGGGGCACGCCCCTGGAAAAGGGCACGCTCGAACTCAACGGCAGCCCGGGCGTCATCGCCTGGACCCTCCGCGACCCGATCGACCCCAACACCCTGCCCAAGGATCGCCCGGTCGATGAGATCGAAAAAGACCTCCCCGAACCCGACGCCAAGCCCGCGGACCAGCCGGCCACAGACGCCGTGCCCGAGCCGACACCTGCTCCCGCCCAGTAAGTAGCCCCCAAGCCCGCGGCTTTGGCAAAGCCAACGCCGCGCGGGTCCGACAACGCAACAAATCAAAAACCCGCGAAGACAGCCTTCGCGGGTTTTTTCATAGCCGCGTACTAGAACGGATGTACCACCGGCGTAGCGGGCGACGCGCAGCGTCCCGTTGGAGTGCATGAGATTCGA
>JBGSTE010000421.1:0-4955 GCA_041736655.1 Phycisphaeraceae bacterium
GCTGGCTCTGGAGGACATCGCCCAGGCCTTGGAAATCCCGCTGGGGACCGTAAAAACCCGCATCCACCACGCCATCCGCAAGCTCCGCGAAGACCCGATTGCAAAAAAACATTTCGCCCCTTGAACCCGGCGACCCGCTCGCGACCTGTACCCAGGAAGACCTCACGCCATGCCACACGACGAACACGAGTTTGACAGCCTGCCGCCCGCGATCCTCGATGCCCTGCGCGAGCTCGATGGCCCGGCTGTGCTGCCGGACACCGAGCAAGACGCCCGCCTGATTTCCGGGGCACGCTGGCACCTCGCCTCCACGCGCAACCGCAGGCACAGCAACTACAAACTGTTCCTCGTCGGCACCACCGGCGGCGCGGTCGCGGCCGCCGCCGTGCTCGGCATCGCGTTCCTGTTGAGCAGCCCCGAAAGTAAACAAGCCGACCAGGCCGGGCTGGCGATGAACGAACGCGATCCATCCGCGGCACAGCAAGCACCCCAATCTCCACACGCATCCCAACGCACGCATGCCGACCTCGACCACAACGGCAGCGTCGACATCCTCGATGCCTATGCGCTGGCCCGGCAGATCGACAAGGGTCAGGCTTCCAAGCAACTGGACCTCAACCACGACGACTCGATCGACCAGCGCGACATCGACCTGCTCGCCAACCGGGCAGTCGCACTCAACGCCGGGGAGCAGGGTTGATGAAGACACTGCTGTCCATCACGATGCTGCTTGCCCTTCTAGGTGCCAGCGCCTTAAACCCCGCTCCCTTGAGGGAGGGGCCGGGGGAAGGTGCCGAGTTGTTGGCAAGTGCCGAGCAAGTCACAACCGCTTCACCACGCGCCGCCCTCCCCCAACCCCTCCCGCCAGGCAGTGGCGTACTGAATCAGGTCGCCGAAAAACGGAGTTCTTTCGCCACGCTCATCATCACCCTCGATCCGCTGGGTAAACCGCTCGGTGCGTATCAGTTTGAGCTGACCTCCGCCGAGTCGCCCTTCAAAGTCCTCGGCGTCGAGGGCGGCGACCACGCAGCCTATCACCACGATCGTCCGCCCTACTTCGACCCCGTCGTGCAAGAGCAAGGCAGCGACCGCCTGATCCTCGCCGAGTACGCGCTGCCCAAGCTCACAGCCGAAGCGTTGCCGACAACCCCCGTCGTTGTCGCGAAAGTCAGCGTGATGTTCGACCGGGCGGTTGATGCCAATGAGTTGCCCGCGATCACGCTCAGGCTGATCACCGCCGGCGACGCCGACGGCCAAAAAATCGACGCCAAACTGAGCCACACGATCCAGTTTCCTTCAAGGTCTGAGTGATGAAGAAGATGAAGAATCCGCTGCTGATGATGTTGGTACTCGCCGTGCTGTCTGCAAGCGTCGGCTGGTTGACAGCATGTGCTGCACGACATGGAGGCTCGGATTCATGGCGGGATCCATCATCAATCGGGCGTTGGGAACCCGGCAGCAATCAGAATGCGCCGCACACACCAAATGCAAGGCAGCAGGGATCAGAAGACGGCTTGATTGAATTACGTATGCAAATACCATCGTTTCTTGACTCCGTTGGTGCCGAGCAACGCTCTACCACCGGCGTTCGCGACTCCGCCGGGGCATTACAACTCGAACCGGGCGCCCGGCTGCCGAAGGCCGAGCGATCGGAACAATTCGTCACCAAGCCCGGCGAAGAAATCTGGGTCATCGAAAGACCCGCCACCCTGATCGAAGGCAACGTGGAAGATCGGCCGGGCTCGGGGGCCATGGTAGCGCTAATCCCGCCGGCCGACGGAGTGCGCAAGCCAAGTTATGTCCCCCTGCCCCTCAAACACACCGACGTCAAGGCCTCCGTCGCTGGCTACATCGCCACCGTTGAAGTCACGCAGCAATTTCATAACCCCTTCAATGAAAAGATCGAAGCGGTGTACCAGTTCCCGCTGCCGGAGGACTCGGCGGTCAGTGAGTTCGTCATGGAGGTCGGCCCACCGGAGGCGCGTCGAAAAATCCGTGGCATCATCCGCGAAAAGGAAGAGGCCCAGCGCATCTACAACGAAGCCCGAGCGCAGGGCCTCAATGCGTCGCTGCTGAGCCAGGTTCGGCCCAACATCTTTGAACAGAAGGTCGCGAACATCGAGCCGGGCAAGCAGATCGACATCCACATCCGCTACTTCAACACACTTTCCTATTCCGACGGCTGGTACGCGTTCACCTTCCCGATGGTCGTCGGCCCGCGCTTCAACCCGCCCGACACCGCCGACCCCGTCCACGCCGTCGCCACCGGCGGAGCTCGCTTCAGCGGGCGGCCCGAAGACACCACGATCTCCTATCTCCGCCCCAACGAACGCAGCGGCCACGACATCGCCCTGACACTGGACATCGACGCCGGCGTGTCGATCGAAGAAGCACGCTGCCTGACGCACGCCATCCAAACAACCAACCCGGACAACAACACCCACCAGCTGAGCGTCAAGCTCGCCAACACCGATACGCTGCCCAACAAGGACTTCGTCTTCGCCTTCCGCGTCGCGGGTCAAGCGATGAAGAGCGGGCTGGTCACGCACGTCGATGAGAGCGGCCGGGGCTACTTCACGCTGATGATGGTCCCGCCGATGGAGCTGCAAGGCCTGGACCGCCAGCCGATGGAGATGGTCTTCGTCGTCGATTGCTCGGGCTCGATGAACGGCGAGCCGATGCGACAGGCCAAAGAAGCGATGCGCTTTGCACTCAAGCAGCTCCGCCCGACCGACAGCTTCCAGATCATCCGCTTCAGCGACAACGCCAGCACGCTCGGCGACAAACCCCTGCCGGCAACGCCTGAAAACATCGAGCGGGCGAAAAAGTACGTCGACTATCTCTACTGCGATGGCGGAACCATGATGATGTCGGGGATGCGGGCCGCCCTCGATTTCCCCCGCGACGCTGAGCGCTACCGCGTGGTCACCTTCTTCACCGACGGCTACATCGGCAACGAAGCAGAAATCCTGCATGAAATGAACAAGCGCATCGGCGATGCACGCGTCTTCAGCTTCGGCGTCGGCTCGTCGACCAACCGATACCTCCTGGAGCGCATGGCCAAGGTCGGCCGAGGCGCAGCGGCCTACCTCCTGCCCGGCGACAGCGGCAAGGAAGTCATGGACCTTTACTTTGAGCGGATCAGCCACCCGGCCATGACCGATGTCGATATCAGTTGGGGCCAAGCCCAGGTCGCCGAGATGTACCCCAGCCGACTGCCGGACCTCTTGGTCGGTCGGCCGGTGATCGTGACCGGGCGATTCAGCGGCGACTTGAAGGATATCCGCGTCACCGGCCGGGCCGGCGGCGAACCCATAGCTTTGCAAGTCAACACCGCCCACACCGCGCAACACCCGGCGCTTGGACAGGTCTGGGCCCGCCGCAAGATCGCCGACCTCATGGACCGACAGACCCTCGACAGCAACAACGAGTTGCAACCCACCGTGCTCGCGACGGCCCTGGAGTACAACCTCGTCAGCGCGTACACCTCGTTCATCGCCGTCGACGCGACACACATCACCGCCGGCGACCACGGAACGACCGTCCCGCAGGCCCTACCCGTGCCCGAGGGCGTGAAGTACGAGACGACGGTGGAGGAGTGATGTTCAGCTATTCAACTTTTCCAAAGGAATTTCGGCCATGAAACGATCCTGCTTCCCTTCCGCGCTGATGATGCTCGCTTCACTAATCGTGTTGACGAGCGGGTGCCAGTCCTACAAGCCCCGGCAACAGCTCATCCCCGCCGAAGTCAGCACGACCGCGCCAACACAGGGTCGGCCAACGCTCGGTCAGCCGATCAAACTCCCGGACTGCGATGTGTTTGTCGTCCCCTTTACGCTCGATCGGCCCAAACAATGGCTCGAAGATTCCGACCGCTTTGACCGCGATGCATCGGCAAGTATGGCCAAGAGCGGCGCGTACGATGCGGGCGAGTCGTTCGGCAGCATCGGCCTGACGCAATCCGTTCGCTGGCACAACGCGGTCATCCAGAAGAACGGCGGCAAGGGCCAACTCGTGCTCGACCGTCGCGGCATGATCAGCCGATTTGAAGTCGTCGGGCCGTGGATCGAGATCAAGAAAGAGACCGATCCGAATAAAACGCAGATGAAATTCGTGCCCAAGGGCATGCTGATACTCGCGACCGTGCAAGATACCAATGGCGACGAGCAACTGACCAGCCAGGACGCGAGCATCCTCTATGCCGCTGATGCACAAGGACAGGGCCTGCACCCGATCACTCCGGCCGGCAAGCAGGTGTTGAGTACGCGGTATAACGCTGAACTTAATCTGGTCTTGATCATGATCGCCAGCGACACCAATGGCGACGGCCTCTTTACCGAAGCCGACAGCGCTGCGCCGTATCTTTATGTCCCCGGCGACACGGGGCCGGCCAAACCGCTGGTCAACCCGGGCCTGCAGGAACAGGCCGAGGGCTTGTTAAAATAAGCGCGTGCCAAGCGAAACACACTCCGATACGCCTATTACTTTGCTATTCGTCTACGGCACCCTCAAGCGCGGCGATGTTCGTGACTACCTGCTCGCCGATCAGTGGTTTGTTGAGGAGATACGCACCGCGGCGCTCTATCGCATGTTCAATACCGGTAGCTACCCCGCACTAATCGAGGCGCGGCCGCTGGGGCTTGAGGGTCGCTCGATTGTCGGTGAGTTGTGGCAGATTGATCGCGCTTGCCTGGTAAGGCTCGATGAAGAAGAAGGCGTAGGCGAGGGACTCTACGAACGCCGGGCGATTGAACTACTCGGCGAGTATGACGCGGTAGAGGCTTATTTTTATGTGCCCACGGTCGATGGCATGCCCGACTGTGGCGAGTATTGGCCGGTGGTGCGGTGAGCGGGCTGGGTCACCCAGCAAGATGGGGGACAGACATTCCTATCTGTCATTCAGCGTTGCCGAATCCGATATCTCTGAGCCCGATGGCCTGACGACAGGCAAGAAT
>JBGSTE010000229.1:0-6322 GCA_041736655.1 Phycisphaeraceae bacterium
GTGCGTGTGCGGTCCAGGCAGATCCGCCTGCGGGACCTGCTGCTCTTGGCGATGCGATGTCTGGCGGTGCTGCTCCTGGTCTTGGCGCTGGCGCGGCCATCGACGGACAAGGCAGGCGCTTCCTGGCTGGCGGGCGAAGCGCGGGCGGGCGTGATCATCGCGATCGACGGCTCGATGAGCATGCAGCACAGCGACGGCAAGGCTACACGCTTTGAACGCGCGATCGAACAGGTCCGCGTCATCGCCGAACACATCCAGCCCGGCGACCCGGTCTGCCTCGTCATGATCGGCAGCGAGCACCGCGTCGTCCTCCGACAGGCGGCCTACGACCCGCAGCGATTTGCCGAGGTCCTTATTCAGCAGCAGCCCACGCCCGAAGCGATGGACATGCCCGGCCTGCCCAAGCAGCTTGCGACGCTGGCCGACGACATGGACGCCTTCCAAAAGGAGATCTACATCGTCACCGACACGCAGTCGCGCGACTGGGGCCAGTCCTCCGACACCTGGCTTAGCGCTCTCAAGGGCCTGACTGACCGGGCCAGTGTGTTTCTCGTGCCGGTGGCCGGCGGCGATGCAAACCTGGCGGTGACAGGCCTGGAGCTTGTCTCGGGCGAGCTACGTAAAGGCGCGGTCGCGCGCTATCGCGCGACGGTCCACAACACCGGCACGAACCCGGTCTCGGATGTGCAGGTCCAGTGCATGGTCGAAGGTGTGCAGATCGACAGCAAACAGATCCCGCTTATCGAGCCCGGCACCTCGCAGACAGTCTCGCTGTTCGTGCCGTTCTACAACGCCGGCCCGACGCAGATCACCGCACAGATCGCGGAGGATGCGCTCGCCGCTGACAACGTGCGTCGCGTGGTAGCGGTGGTGCGTGACCGGGTGTCGGTGCTGTGCGTTGACGGATCCACCGGCGACGCGGGCCGGCTTGTCATGGCGGGGCTGCTGGCGCGGGCCGATGGGGCGGTAGATGAAGATTATCAGGTGCGTCTGGCGCAGTGGCCGGCGATCCCGATGGCGGAGCTGGACCAGGTGGATGTCATCGTGCTCGCGGATGTGCCGCAGATCACCAGGCAGCAGGCCGACGAGCTTTCACGCTTTGTCCGGCAGGGCAAGGGCCTGGTCTGGTTTGCCGGCGACAACGTGAAGATCGATGCGTGGAACGCGCTGGCGGGCGCTGGCGATGAGGCGCTCTTGCCGGCCAAGCTCGGGCAGGTCGTTGATACGACCGACGGGCAGGGCGTCGGTAAGCCGCTGGACCCGGCGATACCCGATCACCCGGTGATTCGTCCGCTGCAATCGCTACCGGAGGACCTCTTGAGCGAGACGCGTTTTCTCAAGCGCCTTGAGGTCGAGCCCTCGGACGCAAGCTACGTGGTGCTGAACCTCGCGGGCAGTCACAGCCCGATCCTGCTTGAGCATTCGCTTGGCCGTGGACAGGTGTTCATGTTCACGACGTCGGCGGACTCGGCGTGGAACAACATGGCGCTGACGCCGGTCTTCCCGATGCTCATGCAGCAGATCGTGACCTACCTCGCCGGCCGAGAGTTCGAGCAGGCGCGGATCGTCGGCGACGCGCTGACGCTTTCGTATGTCGATCAGCCCGATGCGAGCGACGCGGTCTTTGATACACCCTCGCAGCAGACGATCACCGTGCCGGTGCGGCAGCACGGCCAGCACTACCTGGCGCTACTTGAAAACGCGCGCGAGGCCGGCTTCTACACCGCGCGCGTCAGCGTGCAGTCGCCAGGCATGCCCATCGCGGTCAATGTCGATACACAGGAGTCGTTTGTCGCCAGCCTGAGCCCCGCGGAACTGACGCAAAGCCTGCAAGGCACCGATATCACGGTCAGCACCACAGAGGCGGACCTCTCGGCAGATATCGTCAGCGCCCGCACCGGCCGATCGTCGTGGCGTTACTTCCTGTTGGCCGGTCTGATCCTGCTGGTGGCCGAGGGCTTGCTGTCGGACCGCATGAACAAGCGCAGGCAGCCGAGCACGAGCCCTTCGCGCCCGGCAGCACCATCGCTGGAGGTGGCCTGAGATGACAAGCACCTTCGCGAACTTCATGCAGATCGAGCAGCTCTTCTGGGCAAGGCCGATGTCGACGCCGGTCATGGTCACGGCCTTTGTCGCAGTCATTGCGCTGAGTCTCTACCTCTACCGCCGGGCGTGGGGACTTAAGCCCTGGGTTCGGCTGTCGCTGGGGCTGATGCGATTGATCGTGCTGCTCTTGATCCTCGCCGCGATCTTTGAGCCACGTGCGGTCGTGCGGGAGTCATACACCCGGCAGCGCGGGCTTCCGGTCTTGGTCGATGTCTCGCAGAGTATGTCGATCAAGGACCCGCGTAAACGCAGCGAGGACCTTGCCGACGCCGCGGTCGCGCTGAACCTCTTCACATCGTCCGATGCGCAAGCGAACACAAACGCGGCCCAGTCACTGGACGCCAAACAGCGGCAGGCGATCGCCTCGGCAACCCGGCTGGACCTGGCGACGGGCCTACTCACAAACGGCGCGCGGTCCACGCTCGAATCGGTAGGCCAGGGCGTCGATGTGAGCTATCACACCTTTGGCAGTCAGACGCAACAGATCAGCGACGACAGCGCGCTATCCAGCGAGGCGGTCAAATCGCTCCTGGCCGACCAGACGCAGACCTCCATCACCGCCGCACTGGAAGCGGTCGCCAAGTCCCCCGGCACACCGCCCGCGGGGATCGTGCTCTTATCTGACGGAATGGACACCGCTTCATCCCAGCACGCCGAGTCCGTGCTGCGGGACTTAGGTGCCCGCGGCATCCCCGTCTACACCGTGCCCATTGGACTAACCGACCCCGACGACGTGGCCATCCGCAACATCGTCATGCAGGAGGTCGCGTACTCCGGCGACCGCGTCCCGGTCCGTGTGCAGCTTCAGTCCCGCGGCTACGAACGACGCACCGCCCGGCTGTCGGTCCTCCTCAACGGCCGAAGCATCTCCTCGCGCACTGTTCGATTCGATGGCGGGCTTCAGTTTGAAGAGATCGACTTCAGCGTTGATGTATACGAGAAGGGCGCGGTACAGATCGATGTAGTCATCGAGCCCTTTGAAGATGAGGTGTCGGCTGAGAATAACCGCGTGACGCGCACGATCCGCGTGGTCAACGAGAAGATCAACGTGCTGTACATCGAGGGCAACGCGCGGTGGGAGTATCGGTATCTGCGTGCGATTCTCAAGCGTGACCCGCGGATCAACGCGACGTTTATCGCGTCTAACGCCGGGCCGGAGGTCGCACGCAACTCGGCCGAGCACATCGATCGCTTCCCCAACCGTCGTGAGGATGCGTTCGCGTACGACCTGGTGATTCTGGGCGATGTGGACTCGGCGTTCTTCAGCGAGGAAGAGCTTGGTTTACTCGAAGTGCTCATCCGCGACCGCGGGGCGTCGCTGTTGATGCTCTGTGGCCCGATGCATTCGCCGATGTCTTACGCGGACACGCCGGTGGCTGCGATGCTGCCGGTGCGGTTTGATGCGGACGCGCCCTGGGAAGAGGTTTCCGAGTCGGTGTTCCCGGTGCTGACGCCCGAGGGCCGAAGCAGCCTGGTGATGACGCTGGAAAATGAGCAGTCGATGAACGACCGCATCTGGAGCCGGATGGCGCCGATGGACCACCTGCCGCCGCTTTTAGGTGCCAAGCCCGGTGCGACGGTGCTCGCGGTACTGTCGGACAGCACGGACCGCGATCAGGGCTACCCGCTGGTGGCCTGGCAGCGCTACGGCACGGGCAAGTGCATGTCGGTCGCCACCGACCGGCTCTGGCGCCTTCGCTACAAGACCGGCGACAAGTACCACTGGCGCGTCTGGTCGCAGTTCATCCAGTTCATGACCCTCTCACGCCTGATGGGCGAACACAAGCGCATCCGCCTGGAAACCGACCGCGCGATCTACCCGCTCGCCAGCCAGGCCCGGCTCTATGCACACGTGCTCGATGACAACTTCGATCCGCTCGTTCAGCCGCAGTTTGAGGTGTATGTCACCCGCGCCGATGACGAACAATTCCGCGAGCGCGTGAGCCTGCGGCCGGACCGTTCGCAGCCGGGCCTGTACGAGGGCTACTTCGCGCCGCCCGCCGCCGGTCGATACCGATTGGAAGCCAACGAAAACGACCAGGCGATCGCCAACGCCACCGAGTTCCAGGTCACACCGGTCAATCGCGAACTGGACGAAACGAGCATCGATCGTGAATTCCTCGAGCGCATCGCCAAGCTGACCGGCGGACGATGCCTGAGCATGCAGGAATTGTCGCAGCTCGCCTCGCTGGTCGATAGCGAGCCGGTGACGACCACGGTCCGCACCGAGCGATCGCTCTGGGACAACGGCCTGGTCGCGATGCTGCTGATCGGGCTCCTGGGGATCGAGTGGATCCAGCGAAGGAGACACGACCTGCCATGACCGCGGCCAACACCATCCGACTTGATCAACTGGACGCGCGCATCCGCTCGGTGTGGGGCCGAACGCAGACGCTGCACCTACTCGCAGGGCTGCTGGCCTTTTCACGCTGGGCGATCGGGCTGTTTCTGCTTGCGGTCCTGATCGACTGGATGACCTACATGCCCACTGCGGGCCGGGCGGTCATGCTGATCGTGCTGCTGGCCGTCTCGCTGGTCCGGGCCTGGCGCTGCGGCTGGCGTCGGCTGCGTCCGTTCAACGCGGTGCATGCGGCGCTTGATCTCGAAGCCCACCACGGCCAACTCAACAGCCTGCTCGTCTCGGCGATTCAATTGCGAAACCAGACGACTAGCGCCAACGGCTCTTTGTCGCTTCTTGAACGCACCTGTCGCCTGGCTGAAGAAGCCGCGGCACAACTGCGGCCTGCGCAGGCCGTGCCTTATCAGCCGCTGCGCCAACCGGGGGTTTTCGCGGCCGTGTGTTTCGCATCCGTCGGCCTCATCGCGATCGTCAACGGCCCGTTCCTCGCCGCCGGCCTCGCACGCATCTTCACGCCCTGGGTCGACATCGAATACCCCACCCGTACCCAGATCACACTCGACCAGCCCGAACGCGTCATCCAGGAAGGCGACAGCGCCGCAATCACCGCACAACTCACCGGCATCATCCCCGAGGACGCGACGATCTACGTCCGCACCGGACAGGGCCCGGCCCGCGCTATCGACCTCGATGTGACCGACAACACCTGCACCTACACGCTCGCCAGCGCCTCGCGCGATTTTGACTACCGCATCATGGCCGGCGATGACCGCACGCCATGGCACACGGTGCGCGTGATCCCCGCGCCGCGCATCAAAGAGGTGCGGGTCCAGCAGGTGTTCCCCGCGTACCTGGGCAGAGAGAGCCAGACGATCCAGGCCCTGACGCTGACCGTGCCCGAGTCGACGCAAGTCAACTGGCAACTCACGCTGGATCGCCCGATCAAGTCGGCCAAGTTCCTCCGCGACGGACACGAGCCGATCGACCTGCAAGTCAGCACGGACGGGAACGAGGTGGCGTTCACACAGCAGGTGTCCGACTCGCGCGGCTACAGCTTTGAATGGGTGGATCGCGAGCACGACTTTAAGTTCACCAGCCCGCGCTATTACCTGCAGGTCGCTTCGGATCAGGCACCGCGTGTCGAGCTGACGAGCCCGGCGACGAACCTGGTCGCGATGCTCGGTCGGCCGATGACGCCGAAGGTCCGGGTGCAGGATGATCACGGCATCGCCTCGGCGCAAGTCGCCTACCGCGTCAACCAGCGTGAAGAATTCACCGCCGATCTTGCGGATAACCTGCAGAACGGCCAGGGCGAGCAGCCGCTGACCTGGGACTACCGCACGGCACTGGCGGACCTGGCCATCGGCGACACCGTGGCGCTGACGATCCAGGTCAGCGACCGCTACCCCGGCCCGCAAGGCCCGCATGTCGTCCGCTCCGAGACCCGCCGCGTCACCTTCGTTTCAAAAGAGCAGTACCTCGAACAGATCCTCAAGCAGACCGACCGCCTGCTGTCACGCGTGCAGACGATCTATCGTCAACAGCGCTTGGCGCATGAGAGTGTGCTGAGCCTTGATGCCGATGCCGCGGGCTACACGCAGGCCTGCCAGCTCGAAGCCATCCGACAGGAGATGGTCCGCGAGCAGCTTAAGGAGATCGCCAGCCAGTTGAATCTTCTGCTGGAAGACCTCGCGGCCAACAACGTCGCCGACGCGGCGCAGGGCCAGTCACTCGAACACGTTCGCATGGCCCTTGAGCAGATCGCCCAGACGCATGTGGCCCGGTCCGCGTCGCTGCTGCGCGGGCAGACGGGTGCTGCGGATCGTGACCCCGCGCCGGCGGCAGAAGCGGTGAACA
>JBGSTE010000305.1:0-4540 GCA_041736655.1 Phycisphaeraceae bacterium
GTCTGCGGCGGGTGTTTCGCCGAAGGTCGCGCAGAAGATGATGCGGCATTCTTCAATCTCACTCACGATGGACACGTACACGCACAGCACGCGGGAGGATGAAGTGCAGGCCGTCGCCATGCTGCCGGACCTACCCCGGCCTATGCGTCTGGCTGGGCGCTTGGGCAGGGATGAGGGCGGTGAAAGCGGGGCAGATTCCGTTGCGGATCAAGATCAAAATCGATCTGAGCGACTATGCGATCAGTTAGGCGCTGCGGGTACGAATACATGCGATTCCGGGAGACAAGATGAGAATCCGGACTCATCGGGCGATGAAAGCAGAAAGCCCGCATTCCCTTGTAAAACAAGGAAAAGCGGGCTAAAAGCGGAGAGGGTGGGATTCGAACCCACGGTACGGGAAGACCCGCACACCGGTTTTCGAAACCGGCTCCTTCAGCCGCTCGGACACCTCTCCAATAGGCTGGCGCTGTGGGGCAACGCCGGCGGCGAGTCGAACAGGATAACACACCCGCGCCCTTGGGGCTACGCGATGCGATGGCACCCAGGGCCATCGCATTTTGTCTCAGGTGGGGCGGGCTTCCAGCCCGCCGTTGAGGCGCAGCCTGAAATCAATCACCCGATTTGGCCTGTCGGCCAACGGCGGGCAAGATGCCCGCCCCACCTTTCATTTCAGATACGATCGCCCCAGACTGCATCGGACTGCCCCGGCCGCTGCTTTATGACCGGCGATGAGATAAACTCCCTACCAACATGACCACGCCCACGACTCCGATCACGCCCGACACTCTCACGCCCGGCACGCGCGTCCGCATCACCAAGCAGGTCGCCCGGCAGGGCCAGGCTTTGTCCACTTGCGTCGAGGGTGTCGTCGTTGCTTACGAGCAGCGGAAGACCGGCTCGTGGTACGCCCATGCCAAGGACGACAAGCTCTGGCTGGACCGGCTGGAGATCCAGAAGCGCGATGGCGAAATCTATGTTTGCAACGTCGACGCCCACACCCGTATCGAGGTGATTGAATCGGAGCTTGGCGATGCGTCTTGACGAACGCGGCGTCCCCGAGGGTTGGCCGATCGCGCAGGAGATCGAGCTGGGCCCTGGCCGGGTCAAGGCGATGCTCGACGCGGGTGAGGATGTCACGCTGCTGGACTGCCGGTTGCAGAAGGAAAAGGACATCGCGGCGATCCGGGGGAGCGTGTTCATCCCGATGCAGGAGCTGCCCGAGCGTGTTGCGGAGCTGGATGCTTTCATGGACCGCAAGCTGGTTGTCTTCTGCCACGCGGGGGTGCGATCGATGAAGGTGGCGCGGTTCCTGCGCGAGCGCGGGTTCGAGGATGTGTGGTCCATGGCGGGGGGGATCGATCTGTGGTCGCTGGCGGTGGATCAACAGGTGCCGAGGTATTAAACACAACGCGTTGCGATCAATCACTTGATCAAGGAGCCAAGGCATGCGGATCAATCGACTTCTCCACCGACTTTATTCACTCTTTGATTTTGGCGGCTCAAAAGATGTCGACCCGACCCCGGGCGGCTTCGCGTTTGTGGCCCTGATCGCGATCGTCCCGGTCATCCTGCTGCTGATCCTGATCGTAGGCTACCTCGCCTTGTTCGGCTGACGTGATAGCGGCAACGCTGAATAGCCAACACATCAAAAATCATGAACAACCGCCGGCCACACGGCTGTAAACCTGCCTTCATTGTTGCTTTCGTGTCTTCATGGTTTAATGTTCTCAAGTCCGACCTGTTCTGGTATGGTTCCCGCCACGGGACATGCTGCGGGCTCGGAACAGTCCACGAACAACGGCAAGAACACTCCACATGACCCTCACCAACTGGCAACCCCTGCACGGCAATCATTTCTCTGGCCAGCGCGCACTCGTCACCGGCGGGGCGGGGTTTATCGGCTCGCACCTGACCGAGGCGCTCCTTGATCTTGGGGCGATGGTTACCGTGCTCGATGACCTGTCGGGTGGCGATGTGGCCAACTTCGATGACTACCGCGAGAAGGCGGGTCATCGGCTGCGCTTTGTGCAGGGGTCGATCCTCGATGAGAAGCTTCTGGGCGAACTGACCGCGGGCTGTCGGTGGGTGTTTCACCAGGCGGCGCTGGGTTCGGTGCCGCGGAGTGTCGAGCAGCCGGTGCGGTACCACGGGGTCAACGCGACGGGGACGCTTAACGTGCTGGAGGCGGCGCGGTTAGCGAAGGTAGAGCGCGTGGTGTTCGCGGCCAGCAGCTCGGCGTATGGCGATTCGGAAGTCCTGCCCAAGGTCGAGACGATGCCGGTGCTGCCCCGCAGCCCCTACGCGGCCAACAAGGTGTACGACGAGGCACTCATGCGGGCCTGGGCGTGCAGCTACGGGCTGGACACGGCCTGCCTGCGCTACTTCAACATCTTCGGCCCGCGGCAGAATGCCAACTCGGCGTACGCGGCGGTGATCGCGGCGTTCGCCAAGGCGATATTAGCCGGTGATCGGCCGGTGATCTTTGGCGACGGCGAGCAGTCGCGCGACTTCACGTTTGTCGATAACGCGGTGCACGCGAACCTGCTGGCGGCGAGGCGAGAAAAGCCCATCGGCGGCGAGGTGATGAACGTGGCGTGCGGGGAGCGCGTGACGGTGACGCAGTTGGCGCAGACGATGGCGGCGCTGATGGGTCGGCCGGAGCTGTTGCCGGTGTACAAGGACGAGCGGGCGGGGGATGTGAAGCACTCGCTGGCGGACCTGACGCGGATCGGTCAGACGCTGGGGTACGAGCCGTTGGTTCGTTTCGAGCGTGGCCTTGAGCCGACGTGCGGGTGGTATCGCAAGGTCCTGAGTCCCGTGGCTTGAGTATTGAGGAGCGAGGAGGAGGTTTGAGTCATGAGGCATTCAAAGTCTTGATTAACCAACCCCCAACCCCCAACCCCCAACTCCCAACTCCCAACTCCCAACTCCCAACTCCCAACTCCCAACGCTATGATGTGATCTCAGGGGTCGGGCTGACAAGGCCCGCATGTCTGCATGGATCAGTGAGCTTCGCATGTCACAGTCACCAAAGGCAACAGAGCTGGGTGGTCGGTACGAGCCGCCGAGCAACACGCAGTTCAACGTGTTTCTGGATAACCGCGTCGGCCGGCTGCTGCACCTGGTCGAGGTGTTCAAAGGCCAGGCCCTGACGCTCGCGGGTTTTTCGGTGCTCGAGTCGACCGGCCACGCGGTGGTGCGGATCGTGACCTCGCGTTCGGAGCTGGCGCGTCGGCTGCTGCAACGGCATGAGTACCCCTTTTCCGAACAATCAATCCTCTGTATCGAGGTCGATGACGATCACTCGGTCGCGGATATCTGTCAGTGCCTGGTGACGGCCGAGGTGAGCATCAGCTACGCCTACCCGCTGATGGTCCGGCCGCGCAATCGGGCGGTGGTGGCGATGCACTGCGACGACTGCGCGTTCGCGGCGATGGTCCTGCGCAACAAGCTCTTCACCCTGCTGGGCGAGAACGACCTGGGCGACAACGCGACCGGCAACGCGCCGGGGTTGTGAGATCAGCCTTTAGCTGTTAGCCGTTAGCTTTTAGCATTCAAAAATTGTGCAATAGCTAAAAGCTAACCGCTAAAAGCTTTTCCCCCGCTCACCTTGCTTGCGGAACGTAGTCGTGGCCGCCCCAGGTGAAGTGTTTGCCTTGGGCCAGGTCTTTGGCGGCGCGGAGGAGGATCAGCCCGATGATCGCCGAGCCGACGGGGAAAAGCATCGGTGCCAGGGGCGAGGCGCCGGCGGCGCGGTAGAAGCGTGCGAGGACGAGGTACTGCAGCGCGGTGGCAAGCGCGACCATGCCGCCGAGCACGCCGCCGAGGATGTAGCTGCCCTGCCAGGCGACGGCGATGGCGAAGAAGACCGAGGCGACTTGGATCATCGGCAGCGCGACGCCGAGGGTCAGCAGTCGTCTTCCGTAGCTGCGCAGGCGCTTGACCTGCTGGTTGGCGGCGCCGATGAAGATGCGTTTCCAGCCGTTCTTGAACTCGTCAAAGGTCTCGTACATGACGCAGCGGAACAGGCCCGAGCCCTGTGCGATGCCGACGCGTCCGCCGGAAGCGCTGACGGCGCGGGCGAGGTTGATGTCCTCCATGAACTGGTCCTTGACCACCGCCATGCCGCCGAGCGTGTCGTAGCGGTCGCGTCGCAGGAGGGTGAAAGCGCCCAGGGAGAAGGGGCGCGAGTTGCCGTTGGGCCGATTGACCTTATGCGGCGGGAACATCTGCATGAGTTGCAGCGTGGCGACGGGCTGGGCGATGTGCTCGAAGTTTTTTCGGCAGCGAAGGTCCGGCAGGACGCTGAGCATCTCAAAGCCCTGGGCGTTGGCGGTGGCGACGGCGGCGCGGACCATGCTGGGCTTGATCTCGGTGTCCGCGTCCATGAAGAGCAGCCACTGACCGTCGGCAAACTCCGAGCCGATCTGCATCGGCAGGCACTTGCCGCGCCAGCCGGGCCGCTGGCCGTCGTTGGGGGTGACGGTGACGCGGTCGTCGGCGTCGGCGTGTCGGCGGGCGATGTCGGGGCTGGCGTCCT
>JBGSTE010000341.1:0-4005 GCA_041736655.1 Phycisphaeraceae bacterium
CCGCGGCGCTGGTCACGCAGACGCCGGCTCTTGCCCACGCGGTCGCGCAGGTAGTAGAGCTTGGCCCGGCGGGTGTCGCCGCGACGCTTGATCTCGATCTTCGCAATACGCGGGCTGTGCAGCGGGAAGGTACGCTCAACGCCTTCGTTGGCGACGATGCGGCGGACGGTGAAGGTCTTGTCCAGCCCGCCGTTCTGCATCTTCATCACGACGCCGGAGAACACCTGGATGCGCTCCTTGGTGCCTTCGATGATGCGGACGTGGATATCGACGTTGTCGCCGACGGTGACGACCGGCAGGTCGGTCTTGAGCTGGCTCTGTTGAACGGCGGCGATGATGTCCTGGCTCATGGCAAGGTCTCGGGAAGCGGGGTTTTGCGGGGGTCTCAATCGGGCAGCCCTTTTTAGGGCGAGCCAAATAGTGTACCGAGGTCGGCCGGGGTTGTCGAGGGGGGATCAACCGCTTTCGTAGCCGCCGTGCAACGCCTTGGCGACTAGTGCTGTTGAACTCAATTGCCTCGTCGACCCCCGGGCGTTGCCCGGCGGCTACAAACCCTCAAAGGCCGGGGCATACCGCACCAGACCGGCAGGCCCGGTCATCGGGCGTAGCAGGTGGACCTGGAACGGCTCATCGACGCCGAAGCTGTTGGTAAACCCGTATCGGCTGGCGGTTTGGAAGCCCAGCGGGCCGTAGTACGCGGGGTCACCTAAGACAAAAACCGCCCCGGCCCGAGCATAGTCGCTGACACGTAAACCCTGCCGCACCATCGCCTTACCGATCCCGCGACGCTGCCAGGCGGGGTCAACCGTCAGCGGGGCCAGGCCCAGGGCACGGAGTCGGCCGTCGCCGCCTTCGATGCTGACGGAGCTTAAGAGCAGGTGGGCGATGAGGGGGGGATTGTTTGGGGGGTTGCTGGCGATTCGCCCGGCCGCTGAAGCGGCCTCGGCCTGGGGAATTCCCGGGGGGGCTTCTGCGACCAGTTCGATCGGGGCGTCGCCTTGTTCGCGCAGGCTCTTGACGAGTTGGGCCTCAGCCTCGGTCTGGAAACTTGCGCGCAAGAGTTGATCGATCGCGTCGTGATCGCCGGGCATCGCGTCGCGGATGATCACCATCGGCAGCGGTGGGATTGGCGTCCCGCCCGTCGCGTTTGGATCACTTTGATGACGGGCGGGACGCCCATCCCACCGGTCGGCTAACAAGTCCGGCCGCCTTGCACGCGTCAGTTGCAGCGACTGTTCGCGACGCCACTGATCGACCTTCCCGTGATCGCCCGACACCAGCACGTCCGGCACCGCCCGGCCCCGCCACACCGCCGGCCGGGTGTAGTGCGGGTGATCCAACAAGCGCTGACTGCCAGGCGAAAAGCTGTCGAAATGATGCGAGCCTTCCTTGCCGATCACGCCCGGAATCAGACGGATGATCGCGTCGATCAGCACCATCGCCGGCAGCTCGCCACCGGTCAGCACATAATCGCCCAGGCTGATCTCCATCGGCGAAAGCTCATCGAGTACCCGCTGGTCAAACCCCTCGTAGTGCCCGCAAAGCACCAGCAGCCTCGGCTGTTTCGCAAGCTCCTCCACCATCGGCTGCGTCAACGGCCGACCCGTCGGCGTCAGGGCAATCCGCGTCGCGGGCAACTGCGGCTGCTGCGCCTCGGCCGACAACACGCAGTCATAAATCGGCTGGCACTGCATGACCATGCCCGGCCCCCCGCCGTAGGGCGAGTCGTCCACCCTGCTGTGCTTGTTATCCGCAAAATCACGCGGGTTGTGCAGGTGGTACGACACCGCCGGCCCCCGGTAGTTTTTCGGATCAGTCGAATCTGTACCCGGCAACAGCACCACCTCGGCCGCACGCTTGAGGATGCTCGACGAAAGCACCGACGCGAACATCTCAGGGAACAGGCTGACGAGGTCGATACGCATAAGGGTCTTCAGCTATCAGCTATCAGCAATCAGCAATCAGCAATCAGCAAAGCCTAACGTCTGAAACCTTGATCGTGCATGTCAGTGGACAAAAAAACAACCCCGCAAACGCGGGGCTGACTTGATTGCTGATAGCTGAAGGCTGAAAGCTCACCACTTACTTGTGCTTGCCTTCCAGCGTAATGCCGGCCTTGCGGATCAGGGTCGCGGCGGTTTCCGACGGCCGGGCCCCCACGCTCAGCCAGTACGCGATCCGGTCGGTGTTGAGCTTCATCTGCTCTTCGACCTTGGGGTTGCAGGGGTGGAAGTAGCCCAGCTCCTCGATCGCCTTGCCGTCGCGCGGCGAACGGGCGTCCATCGCACACAGGCGATAGGCGGGCAGGTGGGTACGGCCAAAACGCTTCAAACGTAAACGAACCATGACAGGGTCTCCGGGGGGCCTTTGCTCCAAGAGCGGCCGTGACGGGGGACAGTTGCCGAGGCGACCATCGCCGGGGCGGGTTAACAGTATAGTCTAACGCGGCGCATCAGGCAATCCATCTGAAACCAATGATTCAATGCCATTTCACCGCAGAGTTCGCAGAGGGCTGCAAAGCAAGCAATCCGGGATTTTCTCTGCGGCCCTCTGCGCACTCTGCGGTCAGAAAACCAACTTTCTTAGTCTTCTTCGATGACGACCTGGTTCATCTTGTCGCCCTGTTTGATGGCGTCGACGACGTCCTGGCCTTCGAGGACCTGGCCGAAGACCGCGTGCTTGCCGTCGAGCCAGTCGGTTTTGATGTGGGTGATGAAGAACTGGCTGCCGTTGGTATTGGGGCCTGCGTTGGCCATGGAGAGCGTGCCCGGGCCGGTGTGTCGCTTCTTGAGGGCGCTTTTTTCATCGGGGAACTTGTAGCCCGGCCCGCCGGTGCCGGTGCCCTGCGGACAGCCGGTCTGGATCATGAAGTCCGGGATCACGCGGTGGAACTTGAGCCCGTCGTAAAAGCCTTCCTTGGCGAGCTTGATGAAGTTGGCGGTCGTGTCCGGGCAGTCGTCGACGAACAGCTCGAGCTTGATCTGGCCCTTGCTGGTGTGGATGGTGGCGGTGGTCATGGGGTGTCCTTTCGTAGGGTTGTTCTGGTTGTTCAGATAAAGAAGCCCACGCCGTGACGGCGTGGGCTTCGGATTGTGGTCAAACAGTGTAGCGTTACTCGGCGGGTTTTTCCGTGGCCTCTTCCGCAGCCGCCTGCTTCTCTACGATCGTTGCGGTGATGATGCCGTCGAGCTTGGGGAAGTATTCATCGAGGATGGCGTTGCCGTTCTCGATGATCGCGCCCTGGAGGTTGGCGGGCGGTTCGCCGTAGCCGTTGTAGAGCTTGTCGACGATCTTCATGCCTTCGCCGGTGACTTCACCAAAGGGCGCGAAAACCGCACCGCGCATCTTGGCCGGGTCGTCCAGCCGGTCGTTGTTGCCGAGGTTGATAAAGAGCTGTGTCGATCGCGTGTCCGGCCCGGCATTGGCGAACGTGATGCGCCCGCGGGTATTGGACTCCTTGACCGGATCGTCCTTGATGTTCGCTGCCTTTTCGTTCTTCGGGTCCATCCACGCGAGGTTGACGTCCTTGCTGCCGTGCAGGCCCCACTGCACGACGAAGCCCGGCACAACGCGGAAGAAGCGGTTGCCGTCGTAGTAGCCGTTCTTCACCAGGCTGTAAAAACGGTCGGCCCCGTTGGGCGCCCAGCTCCGCGTCACGTCGACCGTGAAGTCGCCGGCGGTCGTGTGGAACAGCACCTGGTACTTCTCCGGGGCCGTCTGGTTCATGTCCTTGTGCGAAGGGTCGGCGATGAGCTTCAGGTCGACCTCGCGCTTGGGCTGGTCGTCCTTCTGTCCTTCGCCAGGCTTCTCCTGGTCCTCGGCCGAGGCAGGCTTGAGATTCACACCTACCGCCAGGACCGCCACCAGCCCCAGCACCGCGACCAATATCCATCTTGTCATCGTTGAGCTCCTTTAAGTAAAGTCCCGGACATGATAGACGCCCGGCCAGACATTAGGATACGCCGATGCCCACAAGCCCCGACAACGCGATCGACCCGGCCGTGC
>JBGSTE010000369.1:0-6059 GCA_041736655.1 Phycisphaeraceae bacterium
GTCCAACAAGCTCGTCAATGGTGAAAAGGTCTGGGAAACCGCGAAAAAGCGCGATGCGTCGGTGACGTGTCTGAACAGTTTCTGGTGGTACAACATGTACTCGAGTGCGGACTACAGCATCACGCCGCGCCCGCAGTACAAGGCCGACGGCAGAAAAATCCCCGACTGCTACACACACCCCGCGTCGCTGCGTGATGAACTTCAGAACAAGCTCGGCCCGTTCCCGCTGTTCAAGTTCTGGGGGCCGCTGGCGGATATCCAGAGCACACGCTGGATCGCCGACGCGACGATGCACAGCGCTCAACAATTCGACCCGACGCTGATGCTCGTCTACCTGCCGCACCTGGACTACGGCCTGCAAAAGCTCGGCCCGGATCACGCGGACATCCCGCAGCACGTGAAAGAAGTCGACGATGTCGCCGGCGGCTTGATCGAATTCTTCCACGCAAGAGACACGAAGGTCATCGTCGTCAGCGAGTACGGCATCGAGGCAGCGACCGGGCACATCGACATCAACCGGCGTTTGCGCAAGGCGGGCCTGCTTGCGGTGCGTGATGAGGGCGGGCACGAGCTACTGGATGCCGGGGCGAGTGATGCGTTCGCGGTGGCGGACCATCAGGTGGCGCATGTGTACGTGAAGCCGGGCGTGACGGTAGACCCGGCGGTGTTTGCCGGTTGCGAGGTGTCGCACATCGACCACGAGCGGGCCGGGCGATACGTGCTCGTCGCGGGCCAAGGCCAGTGGTTCACACACGACTACTGGCTGGAGGATGCGCGCAAGCCCGACTTCGCCAACACCGTCGACATCCACCGCAAGCCCGGCTACGACCCGCGCGAACTCTTCACCGATAAGCCGATGCCCGCGATCGCCTGGCGGATGATGAAGAAGAAGCTGGGCTTCCGCACGCTGATGGACGTCATCCCGCTGGACGCGGCGCTCGTCAAAGGCACACACGGCCGAGTCGACAACCCGCAGGAACTTCAGCCGGTCATGATCGGCGGCGGGCATCAAGGCGAAACCCTGTCTTGCATGGCGGTGCGCGATGTGATTCTTGATGCGATGTTCAACTGAGGCATTGGCCGCCAAGTGCGCCAAGGTTGCCAAGGAAGGCAAATCTGAATTGCCACAGAAGTGCAAATGGCTTTGTGCTATTTGAGTTGGCGCTCTTGGCGAACTTGGCGGCTAATCGGCCTTGATACACATCTGCAAGCGCATGATCGCGGGCATGGGCTTCACATGCACCCACCTGGTCCGTCTGCGCTGCTCAGTCAGGATGATGCGTTTGTAGAGCTGCGGGTCTTGTTCGAAGACGCGACGGACTTTCATCGGGTGGTTGCATTGCTGGGAGCGGTGCAGGAGGACGACGTGGCGCGGGTTGCCGTGCGGGCTTTGCTGACGGATCGCTTGCACCGCTTCGTAGGCCTGTTCATTGCTGAGGTGCCCGGAGTCGGAGAGGTTTCGGCGGTTGACCCAGACCGGCCGCGAGGAATTGATCGTCATGCGCTCGTCGTAGTTGCTCTCGATGCAGAGCACATCCACGCCGGCGAGATGATCGATCAGTTTCCGGGGTGCGTGGCCCAGGTCCGTGGCGAAGCCGACATCGCCAAAGCGCGTGGACAGGCGGTAGCCGATGGTGCCCTGCATGTCGTGTTGCAGACGGGTCGCCGTCGCGGTGACGCCGGGCATGGGCAGGATTGCGCCCTCGCCAAAAGGCTCGACCAGGCCCAGGTCAAAGAGCCTCTGCGTGCCGCGTGAATTGGCCAGTTCTTCGAGGTGCCAGTGGTGGCAGTGCACGGTGATGCGGTGCTCAACGAGCACGCTGGTGAGCGTCGGCTTGAAGTGGTCGCGGTCCAGGTGACTTAAGAGCACCGCCCGTACGTCGGACCAGCCGAGCCCGGCCTCGGCGAGCTTGCGCGTTGTCCGCCGAATACCAAAGCCCGCATCCAGGAGCAGCGCGTCGATCCGCCCCGCCGCGTCGGTCAGGCGGACGACCGTGCAGTTGCCGCCAGAGCCGCTGCCGAGCACGCACAGCGACAGGCCCTGTCGAAGTTGCCTTGTCTTGTACACAGGATCATCAGACGCATGAAGCCCTGCCGGTTGCGCGAGCTGGGCAAAGAGTGCGTGTTGTGACGGGCCTGGCTGCATGGGGTTTCATTTAATCCGCTGCGGGCTGTGGCGGCAAGGCCCGATATTTTCGACGCTTGGGCATGGCAAACGAAGTTGGCGCTGAAGGCGATCGCATCCGCATCGGGTCAAGCACGTAACGCCAAGCGCCCGGTGATCGTCTTTGACCTCCTGGCGCGGGCCGATAAGCCCGGACCGCAACACGACACAATCGCCCGCCAGGGGTGTGTCGACCGACGTAACGGAGGCTGCCGGGTGACCGGCCGACTCGCGAGGCGTCGAAAAGGACCCGACATGATAGCCCTGCAACACAACGCCCTGTCCCGCCTGGCCCTGCCCGCACTCGTGCTCGCGACGCTGACTGGCTGCCAAGCCCAGCGTGCGGTCGTGGCCCCGGCCGAGCCGACCTGGACCTACCGCGACGGTCAGACACAGCTCTCCAACAACGACACCTGGGACCAACTGATCCCCGCCACCGCCCTGATCTATCAAGCCCCGCAAGTTGCCAGCGTCGAAGAGCCGACACGCTAAGCACCTCGCGAACGACAACAGCGACGACAGCGACCGCAGAACAATCTGCGTTTGATCAAGCGACGCGGCGATGCCGCGTTGTTTATTCATGCCAGGGGGACAGGCATTCCTGCCTGTCATCAAGTCATTGGCCTAAGAGATCGCGGAGTCGGCTTGGCCGAATGACAGACAGGAATGTCTGTCCCCCTTTTTGTTGGGAGTTGTTATTTTTACAACTGCACGTACTGCACTTCACTCACCGGCTCGCGCTTGGGTGCGGGGTAGTGGATGTCCGTCGCGAACGCGTCGCCCATCTCCGCGTGCAGCGGCTTCGGGTCGTACACGCGGCGCGGGCCGGCGGTGGCGATGTGGATCAGGTCCAGGGCGATCTGGCCCTCGGCCCGGCTGAACTCCAAAGCCGCGATCGCCTGCTCGAAAAACTGCAAGCGATTCTTCACGTTCTCAAACGTGCCGGACTTCTCCGCCCACGTACACGTCGGCAGCACGATGTCCGCCGCCGCCAGCGCCTTGCCACTGCCCGGCAGCGTGTCGAGCAATACCGAAAATTTCTTGTCGAGCAGTTGCACGATTGCAGGGGTCGCCCAGTCGCTGGGGTAGTTGGCGGTCATCAGGAGGCCGGAGATTTCGCTGGACTTGGCCAGCAACGCTTCAAAGCTCAGCACCGTGTCGCTGATCTGCCCCAGCGCGCGACGCACGCCGCGCGCGTTCGGTGCCTTCTCGGCATAGATCGTGTACCCGCCGGGGAAGGTCTTGTCCTGGCCATCGACAGGCACCGGACCCACGGCCAGCACCGCGTTGGGGTCGATCTCGATGATCGCCTTGCCCAGGAGGTAGGCTTCTTCACAGGCGAGCATCGGGCTGACGATGAGCGCGATCGAGCCGCTGCCGTACTGGTCGGTCACCTCGCGCAGGCCGTCGACAGCGGCGCGCAGGCCCTTGTTCCAGTCGGTCACGTGTCGCTTACCCAGTTGTCCTTCGCCCTTGAGCGATGGTGTTGTCAGGCGGTCCTTGCTGTGGACGAACTTCCAGCCATAGCGAATCTCATCGCTGGTCCACCACGTGTTGACGTCGAGGTTGGTGCGTGGCTTGACGCGGCGGATCTTCTCATCGTTGTGCTCAAGCCAGAGGTTGTCGCCGCTGGCGGTGATGCCATCGATCGAGGGCGTGGACTTGAGGTTCCACACCCGCATCGTCATGAGAAAGTCTTTATCGAGTAACGCGCCGACCGGGCAGATATCCACGACGTTGCCGGACATCTCGTTGTCCAAGGGCCTGCCGGGGAAGACATCGATCTGTTCGGACGAGCCTCGGCCGAAGATTCCGATCTCGTGGGTTCCCGTCACCTCATTGGTGAAGCGCTGGCAGCGGGTACACATGATGCAGCGGTCGGAGTAGAGCAGGACGTTGGGGCCAAGGTCTTTCTTAGGCTGCTTGATCTTGTTCTCTTCAAAGCGCGACTCGCCGCTGCCGTATTTGTACGAGTAGTCCTGCAACAAACACTCGCCGGCCTGGTCGCAGACCGGGCAGTCCAGCGGGTGGTTGATCAGCAGCAGTTCCATCACGGCCTTCTGGTTGCCGATGGCTTTGGGTGATTGCGTGTAGACCGCGCTGCCGTCGACGGCCGGGGTCTGGCAGGTGGGCATGAGCTTGGGGATCAGTTCGAGGGCGTTGTTGTTCCGCGGGTTGGGCTGCGCGACCTCGGCCAGGCAGATCCGGCAGGAGGCGACCACGGAGAGGCCCTGGTGGTAGCAGTAATGCGGGATCTCGATGCCGTTGTCCAGAGCAACTTGGAGGATGCTCGGCTTTTTAGTGCCGTCGTATTCGCAGGGTCGACCGTCGATGGTGATCTGGGGCATGTGCAAAGTCCGAGGGTCCGTGATCGAAGAACTAACCCAGTTTAGCAGGGGCAAGGTGGCGGTGCGACGAGACAGCCTCCAGATGAAGTACGCCAAACCAGATACGCGTTTACTAAATTCATAAATCGATTGATGATTGAAGCTAGGACCTTCTGAAAAACTCCACCACGAAGACACGAAGACCACGAATAGTACGTCCTTGCGTCCTGCACGGTCATTAAGTCCTCAGGCCAGTGGGACCCCTCGGGCGCTCCCAGCGCTTATTCGCTGACCCACGGCAAGGATGGCCTGCCCACCGGTGCTAATGAGGCGCTTCCCGACGGATCGGCGGCCTGGTACGACTTCAGCGAGTTCACCGAGAATCAGACCTGGGACCGCACCAATCGACGCGCCTTCTGGTACCAAGCCGACATGGGTGATTACGAGAAGACAGCGCCAGTGGCAGACTACGACAACTGACAACTGACAACTGACAACTGATCAAGGCGAGTCGCCAGACTCAATCAATCAAGACAAATCGAGCGTCGATCAACTCGCAATTGATCGCCTGATCGCCGAATCTTTCTTGTTTGTTAATGCTTAGCATTGAATTCGAAAATAATTTAAATTTACCTGCAAGTGGATTCCACCAAGGTGTGATTTTTCAAAAAGTGCATTGCAAGCCTATTGTGGCGTGAATTAATCGAGTTATCTTTAGCCGGACACTTTGTCCAGCTTTTTAAAACCAGGAGGAATCTGATGAAGTCTTATCCAACATTAATCGCTGCTGTTGCAGCCATGGGGCTGTCCCAAGCCGCTTCGGCGGTCGTGCTCGTGGGCTGGGAAGAATGGGCCAGCGGCAGCGAGCCGGCCAACGTGACCAGCAATGATGCGACGGGCCTGGGTGTCGAGACCGGCGACTGGCGCGAGTCGAACCTCGCCTCTTCCAACGACGATACGTTCGGAACCGTTGCCGGTGCGACGACCGTCAACCCCGGTGCAGCCAAGAACGGCACGAATATCGGCGTCACCAGCGGCGAAGGCGACTACAGCTTCACCATCACCGCAGGTGCCAACGCACTGAAGCTCGACGGCTTCCACTTCGACGCCCAGCGCAAGCGAGTCAACTCTCCGGAGAACTGGACGCTGTCCACCACCGCGGGCTCCATCACGCTCCTGGATAACTTCGCCAGCGGCACACTGACTGTCATCACCGGTCTCAATGGCCCTTCGGACCATGTCGACTTTGACATCGACCTGACCACGATCCTCGGACTGACCGACCTCGAACTGGCTGCAGGCGAGTCCGCCACGTTCAAGCTCGCGTTCACCGGCGGTAACCCGACCAACACCGACCAGACCACGTTCCTCGACAACGTCGCCATCACCGGCGACCTCGCCACCAACCCGCTTGACCCGGCGGACCTGGACCAGGACGGCGACGTTGACGACGCAGACTTCGGCATCGCCTTCGCCGCCTTCACCGGCCCCGGCGGCGTGAGCACCTCACCGGCGGACCTCGACAACGACGGTGACGTCGATGACGCAGACTTCGGCATTGCCTTCGC
>JBGSTE010000390.1:0-2641 GCA_041736655.1 Phycisphaeraceae bacterium
GGTAACGCAACGGCATGATTCTTTTGATCTGATTCAATCGTGACTTAGCCGCCGGGCAACGCCCGGGGGTGCAAGGGTGACGCGCTTAAGATTGGTCAAGCATGTTTAGTCACCTGACGCTATTCATGACTCGACCCCCGCGTGTTACGCGGCGGCTACACAGTTGATTTAAACAGGCGATTAAAACCCGCCCTGCAAACCACTTTTTCAAACAATCAACGCCAATAGCATCGGCGTCAATAGCCAGAGGGCGATCAGCGCTCCGGCGGTCAGCGCGCTTGCGCCGGCAAGGATCGCGCCTGTTTCAAACAGCACCAGGAAGCGGATCACCGCGGGGCTGGCCCCGATGACGCGGAGGCTGGCGAACTCGGCCGAGCGCAGGCGATTACTGAGGATCAGCACCAGCGCGACGATCAGGAACGACGACAGCGCGACCGCCAGCAGCATCACAGCCACCAGCGTGCGGACCTGAAAGGCGGTGTTGAAGAGGTTGGCGATCTGCGTGACCGGCTTGATCAGTTGCAGGCTCTGGTTTTGACCGACGTATCGGCCAAGCAGGATCGTCTGCGACTTGGCGTCACGCGGGACGAGGATCGCCGCGGTGATCGGGTAGTTCTGCATGTCGCCGTGGAAGTGGAACGAGCGGATGTTCTGATCGGTGACCTGGTTATAGCCGGTGATAGAGGCGTTGAGCGTGGTGTTGGTGTTGTCTTGCTCAAGCACGGCATTGTCGCGCTGCGCCGCGTCGTCGTGGCCGTGGGCCAGGCCTTCGATAACCCAGGTGGTTTTGAGGTCGGTGAAGACGGCGTGGTCGTCGGGCGTGCCGGTGGGCGAGAGGACACCGACGACCCGCATGTTCAGCGGATACACGCCGGCCAAGTCAAAGGCGCGCCGCGGGCTACTCAACAGCGTGTCGCCCGGTGAAAGGCCCAGGTCACTGGCGACCTTAGAGCCGACCACGCAGTCACCCAGCCGGGTGAACGCGTGACCTTGATCCGGTTGTAATTGACGGAAGTTCAAGTAGTCGATCGTCGTGCCCACGATGCAGTAGCCCTGCGCCTGGTAACGGGCGTAGAGCGGGATCGCCCGCGCGAGTTTGTCGGCGGCGGCATCCTCGGCCTCGCGGAGTTTGAGGGTGTTGATGTTCGGCTCAGAGAAATAGAGCCCGTTGAAGACCAGCTCCAGCGGGCTGCCGTTAGCGCCCAGTAAGAGCGGCGTCGACAAGGCCCGGCTGCGCAGGTGTGTCTCCGCCAGGCCCACCACCAGCCAGACCCCTGTCGGCAGCGACAGACCCAGCGTCACCGCGAGGCTCACCAGCAGGCTGCGCCAGCGGTGTTGCCAGAGGTACTGCCAACCGAGATAGAGTGGGCCCGCGAACTTCATGTCGTCGGCCCCTTGATGCTCGGCAGGTCGATGACACGCGCGAATTGATCCAGGAGTTCGTGGTTGTGCGTGACCATGACCAGCGCGGCGCCGGTGCTGGCGGCGGTTTGCTTAAGCAGCTTGACGATCGTTTGCTGGTTGTCGGGGTCGAGGCTGCCGGTGGGTTCGTCGGCCAGGAGCAGGCCCGGGCGGGTGACCAGGGCCCGGCAGATCGCGACACGCTGGCGTTCGCCTTGTGAGAGCTGGGCTGGCCGAGCGCTAAGCAGGTGCGTGATGCCGGTGGCCTGGGCCAGTTGATCGACGCGCGTGCGTGCGGGGTGCTGGCATGTGAGTGTGCCGGTCAGTCGCAGGGGCAGGAGGATGTTGTCGCGGGCGCTGAGGTAGTCGACCAGCTCGAATTCCTGAAAAATAAGGCCGATGCGGGCGATGCGGAAGGCCCGGGCCTGTTTGTCGGTCATGTCGCAGAGGTTCTGGCCCAGCACGCGGACGGTGCCCCTGCTTGGCCGAAGTACGCCGGCGATGAGGCGCAGGAGCGTGGTCTTACCGCTGCCGCTTGGGCCGATGATCGCGGTGGGCTGATCGCTTGCGATCGACAGCGTGTCGATCGCCAGCTTGAAGCGCTCGCCGACGTAGCCAAAGACCAGCTTGTCGATCTGGACGCTCAGTTGATCCGCTCCTGCTCGAGGATGTTGACGCTGGTCAGGCGCCACCGGCCGTCGACGGGCTGGGCGACGACCTGGGCGCGGTATTGATTCTGGCGGTCGTGGGCGTGGCCCCAGTGGCTGACCGTGCCGCTGCTGACCCAGCGGACGTTTGCCCGCAGCGCCTGGGAGTTGGACTGATCGATCTCACAGTCCAGCAGCTGCACGCTGAGTACGCGGACGCTGGGCCCGCCGTCTTCCGCCTCACTGATCCCGCGCTGGATGTCCAGATACAGCTCTTGCAGCAAAGGCCCGTCGACACTCGTCGCCAGCGTGTCAAAGATCTTCGACTCCTCGCGATAGGCAAAGGCGTAGTAGACATTGGTCAGGAGCGCCTGGAGCGTTGCCCTGGCCTTGGCCTCGTCGACCGGCGTCGCAAGCCCGCGCCAGAACGAGAGCGCCCCATAGGTTGAGGCACAGCAGATCACGACCACGCCGAGCTTCACGCGGAGCGATCGGCGGGGCATCGGCAGCACACACAGCGTCAGACCAACGAGCAGCAGAGCGCCGGCCAGATAGAGCGGCGTATAGGCGTGCGGCGGCGGCGGGGCGGTGGA
>JBGSTE010000393.1:0-5102 GCA_041736655.1 Phycisphaeraceae bacterium
ATCCCGCCGGGCACCAGCAGCGGCGGCAAGCTGCGCCTCAAGGGCAAGGGCATGCCCCGGCGCGGCGGAGCTTCCGGGGTCGGCCACGCGGACCTCTACGCGCGGATCCTCATCGAAGTACCAAAAACCTTGTCAGACAAGGAAAAATCGCTGTACGAACAACTGCGCGATGCAGCTCAATAAACGGGGGTGTCGGGGGCAGGGCCCCTGACCGCCCGCCGCGCAGGCGCCGGGCAAATGAAGCAGAGAAAGAAGGCGCACCTATGGACTTCAACAAACTCACCCAGTCCAACCAGCAGGCCTTGCAGACCGCGCAGTCGATGGCGATTGATCGCGGCCACCAGGCCATCGACACCGAGCACGTGCTGCTGTCGCTCCTGCAACAGCGCGACGGGCTTGTGCCGCGCCTCTTTGACAAGCTCGGTCGGCCGGCGGAGGTGGTGGCAACCGAGCTCAACCGCACGCTGCAGAAGCGGCCGTCGGTCACCGGCCCGGGCGCGGCGGGCATCAAGCCCGGCAGCATCCAGCTCACCCATGCGCTGGCGCAGGTCTACAGCGACGCGGAGAAACTCGCCGGCAAGCTCGGCGACGAGTACATCTCCGTCGAACACGGCGTGCTGGCCATCCTCGAAAAACCGCAACAGACCGAGGCGGGCCGAATCCTGCAAACGCTCGGCCTGACAGCCGACAGTTTCCGCGGCGCGATGCAGCAGGTGCGTGGCCACCAGCGGGTCACCTCCGACAACCCCGAGGCGACCTATGAGGCGCTGAGCAAATACGGCAGCGACCTGGTTTCGCTTGCAAAACAAGGGAAAATGGACCCGGTCATCGGCCGCGACGCCGAGATCCGCCGGACGATCCGCATCCTGTCGCGCAAGACCAAGAACAACCCCGTACTCATCGGCGAGCCGGGCGTGGGCAAGACCGCGATCGTCGAGGGCCTGGCCCAGCGGATCGTCCGTGGCGATGTGCCCGAGGGCCTGAAAGACAAGACCATCTTCGCGCTCGATATGGCTTCGCTGGTGGCAGGCGCGAAATTCCGTGGCGAGTTTGAAGAGCGACTCAAGGCGGTGCTCGCGGAGGTCAAGCAGGCCGCCGGGCGGATCATCCTGTTCATCGACGAGCTGCACACGATCGTCGGTGCCGGCAAGAGCGAGGGCGCGATGGACGCGGGCAACATGCTCAAGCCCATGCTCGCGCGTGGCGAGCTGCACTGCATCGGCGCGACGACGCTCGATGAGTACCGCCAACACATCGAGAAAGACCCGGCACTGGAAAGGCGCTTCCAGACCGTGCTGGTCGATCAGCCGAGCGTTGAAGACACGATCTCGATCCTGCGTGGATTGAAAGAGCGTTTCGAGGTGTTCCATGGCGTGACGATTCAGGACGGCGCGCTGGTCAGCGCCGCGACGCTTAGCCATCGCTACATCAGCGACCGCTTCCTGCCGGACAAGGCGATCGACCTGGTGGATGAGGCGTGCGCGACGATCCGCACGGAGATGGACTCGATGCCGGCCGAGCTTGACGAGGTCTCGCGTCGCGTCATGCAGCTAGAGATCGAAGAAGCGGCGCTGAAAAAAGAAAAAGACGAACCCAGCCGCTTGCGGCTTAGCACCCTCCAAAAAGAACTGGCCGACGCCAAGGAACACTCGGCCGCGCTGCGCGCCCGTTGGGACAAGGAGAAGGGCTCGGTCGATGAGGTGCGGAAGCTTCGCGAGGAGATCGAGCGTGTCCGCCAGCAGATCGAGCTTGCCAAAAGCCCGGGCAGCTACGACCTGAACAAGGCGGCGGAGCTGGAGTACGGCAAGCTGCCGGAGCTTGAGAAAAAGCTTGCGGCGCTTGAGAACGCGAGTCTTGCTGAATTAGCCAATGCGCATCAGCGAGATGGCCAGGCAGCCAGCGCGCCGCGCCTGTTCCGTGAGGCGGTGACGGATGAGGAGATCGGCGAGATCGTATCCCGCTGGACGGGCATCCCGGTCACAAGGTTGATGGCCGGTGAACGCGAGAAGCTCCTGAAGCTCGATGAAATCCTGCACGAACGCGTGATCGGCCAGGACGAGGCGGTCCGGCTCGTGGCCGACGCCGTGCTGCGGGCAAGGGCCGGGATCAAGGACCCCAAGCGGCCCACCGGCTCGTTCATCTTTCTTGGTCCCACCGGCGTGGGCAAGACCGAACTGGCCCGCGCGCTGGCCGAGTCGCTCTTTGACAGCGAGGACAACATCGTCCGCATCGACATGTCCGAGTACATGGAGAAGCACGCGGTCTCTCGCCTCATCGGCGCGCCGCCCGGATACATCGGCTACGAAGAAGGCGGCCAGCTCACCGAGGCGGTGCGTCGCAAGCCCTACAGCGTCGTACTTTTCGATGAGATCGAAAAGGCCCACCCGGACGTGTTCAATGTGCTCTTACAGGTACTCGATGATGGCCGCGTGACCGACAGCCAGGGACGCACGGTGGACTTCAAGAACACCGTCATCATCATGACCAGCAACATCGGCAGCCGGCACCTCATGGACGACGCGGTGCTCGGCTCAAGTGAGATCGATGCGCCCGCACGCAACGCCGTGATGGCCGACCTGCGCAGCCACTTCCGGCCCGAGTTCCTCAACCGTGTCGATGACATCGTGCTCTTCAAGCCGCTCTCACAGAAGGAGATCACGAAGATCGTCGACATCCTCGTGGCCAACCTCGCTGCCCGTCTGACCGATCGACGGATCACGCTAACACTCACCGATGCGGCCAAGCGCCACGTGGCGGAGCACGGCTACGACCCGATCTACGGCGCAAGACCCTTGAAGCGCTACCTGCAACACGAGGTCGAGACCCGCATCGGCCGATCCATCATCGCCGGCCAGGTGCCCGAGGGCTCGACGCTGGTGGTCGATGTGGACGAGAGCGGTGCATGGTCGGTGCAAATCCGGTGAAACGCCCCCTCAAATCACAGCCTGTCGCTAACAAGAAGGTATTAGCGAGGTCTGTCTATTTTGATGAAAAGTGTTATTGGACGGTGAATCTTGCCGGTTAAGCCATTTACTCGGCCTGTCCGGGTGATATGTTCTGCATCGAATGCGCAGGCTTTGCGGTCGGAAACACGCGATACGCGCCGCCCAGAGTCAGCCCATTCTTTGTCGGTTTTGTTGTATGGCCGGCGAGAGGATTGGAAAAGACCTGCACACCCGCATTGAGGAGACTTGAGATGAAGCGTTCCCTGTTTGCTTTTGCCACCGCGACCCTGGTCGCCAGCAGCGCGTCGGCCGCCCTGCTGACCGAAACATTCACCTACGCCGACGGCGCACTGGTGCCCAACGGCGGCTGGGTCAACCAGTCCGGCACCGCCGGCACGCTGCTGGTCGCCAGCGGCGAAGCGGTCCTCAAGCAGGACGGCTCACGGCCAGAAGACACTGAAAAAGTGTTCGCCAGCGACCTGTCCACCGGCATCGTCACCGCCGCGTTCGACATGCGGGTGACCGCGCCGACCAGCGCGATCACCGGGACGGGCTTCGAGTACTTCGCGCACTTCTCCGACGACACGACCTTCGACTTCATCGCCCGCCTGGATGTCGTCGCGCCCAACGGTGCCACCGGCTACACGCTGGGCATCGCGACCTTCAGCAGCACCAACGAGTCCAAGCTGCCGGTCGACTTCGCCTTCGGTGCAACGGTTCCCGTTGAGCTGTCCTTCAACCTCGACACCGGCCTGGCCTCGGTCACCGCCGGCAGCGCGACGGTCTCCAGCACGACCGTGTCGCTGGGCGAATTGATCGACGCCTTCAACTTCCGCCAGGCCAACTCCACCACCGACGAGACCATCTTCGTCGACAACCTCGTCATCACCTACGTCCCCGAACCCACCAGCCTCGCGCTCTTGGGCCTGGGCGGGCTGATGGTTGCTCGACGACGACGCTAAGGCCGGGCGGCGATTGGCTTTGGCCAACGCGTTGCCAAGACACCAATTCGATACAAAACAGGGGTCGGCCAAGGGGCCGATCCTTTTGTGCGCCACGGACGCTGACAAAAACGCTAACGATTCACACAATCCTCACACCCACCCCGAACGGCCGGGCTACGATCGCCTGTTACGATTAACGCCAAGAACCGGCCCCCGCCAGACACCCCACGCTACACGGAGAATAAGAGACTATGAAAATCAAGACCACCCTCCTTTTGACCACCCTTTCAACCGGCCTGCTGGCCGGCTCAGCCCAGGCCCAGATCGCCGGCGCGATCCGTCCGGGCGACGGCGTTGGCGGCCTGAACCTGACAGGCTACACCAACACCTGGCAGACAACCCTTGCGGTTGAAGGCTCGGACTTCGACGGCAAATTCACCAGCGGTTTCGACATGTTCCATATCGCCAAGCGCGACGCGAGCCTGTTCATTCCAAACGACGTGAAGGATGACTCGATCAGTGTTTTCCCGGCCGATGTCTTTGGCCTTGTTGATGAAAACGATGTCGATCCGTTCTTTGCGACCGGCGATACACGCAACAACGACAACCTGAGCAACGCTCTGCTTGTCGCAGACTGGGCCTTCGATATCAGCTCGGCAAGCAGTGACGTCACCGTCAATATCGATCTGGCGGCGATGGGCGACTTTGAAGGCCCTGCTTCACAGGGCACTGAAGATATTTTCCGCTTCTCCTACTCCATCGATGGCGGCGCCTTCGTGACATTGGGCCAGGCGGTCGTCTTCGATACCGGCGACGCAGAGAACGGCTCGGGTCCGACGGGTATCCCCGGCCAGGACTACACACTGGCCAATGGGACGACCGTTGTCACTGTGAACGACCCGCTCGATTTTCTGGGCACCCGCCTGACGAACAATTTCGCAACCTTCGACCTGGGTCAGATTCCCGGCACAGCTAGCGCTTCAAGCCTGACGATCCGATTTGAAGCGGACACCGACGGCGGTCCCGAGTTCTTCTTGTTCCGCAACCTCGTCATCGACACGGCCACCGGCAGCCCCGCGGACCTGGACAACGACGGCGACGTTGATGACGCGGACTTCGGCATCGCCTTCGCCGCGTTCACCGGGCCCAACAATGGCCCGTCGCTCAACCCCGCGGCCGACCTCGACGGCGACAACGACGTTGATGACGCAGA
>JBGSTE010000419.1:0-10217 GCA_041736655.1 Phycisphaeraceae bacterium
GCGCGATCTCGATCAGCTTCAGGTCCAGCGCCTTTGCCAATGCTCTCGCCTCCGCCAGTTCCGAGCGCGGCAGCGAGGGCGAGTCGCCGATCACCGCCGGGGCGCTGTCCCTGCCCAGCACCTGCCGGGCAACGACTGCGACAAGCGTCGAATCCACCCCGCCGCTGTAGGCGGTCAACGCCTTGCCGAAGCTCCGGACCACCCGCACCAGTGGCTCAAACAGCGGATCATCCTCGGGGAGCTCAACAGGTCGCATATCAGGATTGTACGGCTACTTGCTTCTGCCAGACGGGCAATCCGACCGGATCCACGCATGAAACAGGACTATTTGCATCGGCCCGCCACGGAGCCTAAACTATGCGGCTCCACATACTGTCGCACTCGTAGCTCAATTGGATAGAGCAGCGGTCTACGGAGCCGCAGGTTACAGGTTCGACTCCTGTCGAGTGCATGCCCACCCGCCCCACAGGCGGGTTTTTTCTTTATTTGGCCCTCGCCGGCCGCCAAACCCGCCCCGGGATTCTGCCGATAACGTCTCTATGAGCGACCGTCGCAAACACACGCGGTTCCGGGCCCTGGGCCTTTCCACGCCCTTTGGCGAAGTGACCGACATCTCCGATGCCGGCCTGGGCGTCTTCCGCAAGGGCAAAGTCAACCTCGCCCTGGGCGACACCGTCACGATCACCCTCAGCCACGAGGGCGTCGAGATCGAACTGACCGCACGGGTCGCACGCATCGACAAGGTGGGCCTCTTCCGACACGAGGTTGGCTTTGTATTCGTCGATGTCAACGAAGAGACGCTCACCAAAGTCTGGAGCCTGGCCGACTCCGCCTGCAGCGAGTTCAGCGGACCAAGATGCTGGATCGCCGCGTAAGCAGCGGGGTCGAGCGCAGAGTGGTGAGCGGTTAGCTTTTTGCCAACAGCTTCTAAACTCCTGACTCCTAACTACTCACTCCTTACTCCTGACTTTTTTCCTCAACCCTCTTTGTGCTCAGGGTCGGCCGGTGTCCAGCCGAGCACGACGTCCCAGCGCGCTGAAAGCTCGTCGATCTTTGATGCCTCGATCGGCTTGAACTCGGTCTGCAGCGCAGCCCGCTGCTTCTCGTCCTTGATCGCCTTGAAGATGCCGTCCTTCTCGTTGCGTTCCTTCTCGCCGGCATTCAGGAGCTGTGTCGTCAGCAGGTGCTTGTCATCACGCGTGACCTTGACGTGGATGTGCGGGGTTCGGCCCGGATACGGCACGGGCTTGATCGTGCGGAAGTAGTACTCGCCGGTCGACGACGTGAGAAACCTGCCGTAGCTCTGGAAGTGGCTGTCGTGCTTATCAACATTGCGGTCTTTGGAGTGCAGGTACACCCCGTTGTTGTCGCACTGCCAGATCTCCACCAGCGCGTTTCGCACCGGCTCGCCCCGGCTATCAAGGATCCGACCGGTCAGGTGCGTGATCTGTCCCAGCGCCGGCGTCGCATCATCCGTTACACGGATCAAGTCGTTGTCCGTATCCAGCGGCAGCTTGTCGGGATAGAAAGGCCCCTCGGTGAGCTTGGGCGTCTGCGTCAACACTTCCGCAAACGCACCGGGCACCGTGAACGCCGCCACCCCCAACGCCCCCATCCGCAACATCTGCCGGCGGTTCCATCGGTCAATCATCAGCGTCGTGGGGTCTTGCATCGGGCGGTCCTTTCGATCGTTTGCCAGAGAGACGCGGGCACAAGCCGCGTTGATCAACTCTCACTTATCTTAACCAAAGGTGCATGCCGAGCATACATGCCTTTGGGATACAAACGCGTTGAACCCTGCAAAAACTGCAATCATGTCATCAAGATGGATGAAAAAGACCAATCCTCACGCCCCGCACCCCTGCCCTATCGCCTGCTGGCCGGGGCATTGGCCGCATGGGCTGCCTGGTACCTGATGCTCGCCTCGCACGAGTCGGGGCACATCATCGCCGCCCTATTGACCGGCGGCCGAATCGATCACGTTGACTTGAGCCCGATCGGCCTGTCGCAGACGCACCTGTCGCACAACCCCTGGCCGCTGCTGGTTGTCTGGGCCGGGCCTGTGGTGGGCATCCTGGACCCGCTGCTCGCGTGGCTGCTGGCCGTGTGGATGCGCCGGCGCGATCAAACGCTTGATGTTGACAAGCTCATCACCTTCATCGCCGGCCTGTGCCTGATCGCCAACGGCGTGTACCTGGGCCTGGGCTGGATCGATCTTGTCGGCGATACCGGCGAAATGATGCGACTGGGCACACCGACCTTCGTGATGATCAGCTTTGGTGTTACGAGCACCGCGCTGGGCCTGCTGCTCTGGCATCGCTTGGGCACCGGCATGGGCTTGGCCGCTATCACACAACCCAACGCCAACCGGCTGATCGTTTGGTCTGCTGGCATCCTGGCCTTCGGCGTTGCGCTGTCGTTCGTGCTGAGCTGACACAAAGAAAAACGCCGCCCCAACCACAGGGCGGCGCGAGCACGATGTTGATGTAAATGATCTAACCGGTCCGAGCGACAGACCGCACTCAGGCCCGGCGACGACGAGCAATCAATAGACCACCCAGGCCCAGCACGGCCATGCTGGTCGGCTCAGGAACAACGCCATCCCCGCCCGAGCCGGTGAAGGCCGCGAACGCGATGCCAAAGTCCGCATCGTCGACATCGCCATCGCCATCAAGATCCGCCGCAGGGTTGTCGGATGGGCCGTTGTCTGGACCGGTGAACGCGGCGAAGGCGATGCCGAAGTCCGCGTCATCGACATCTCCGTCAAGGTCCAGGTCGGCCGGGTCAAACACCGGCAGCAGCGTGGCGTTGGGATTGATCAGCACACTCATCGACGAAGAGCCGCTCTGGTTACTGGTCAGCAGGATCGACCCGGGCTGGTAGCCGACCAGCTTCGAGATATCGACGATACCTGTGGACTCGGTGTTGGGGATCGTGCTGGCGATGCGGACCTGGTCCGAGCCGTCGGGCAGCATGTACCAGATTTCACCTTCGCTACTGTCTTCATTAACAAAGATCAGGCCGTCGGGGTAAGCCGTGCCATTGAGTTCAGTCGCCTCGGTCCAGTCGTTGTTGTCCATGTTCTGAAAAACGCCGACGGTGCCTGCGCCCTGGTTAACGATCTTTTCAACTAGGTAGCCGGAGGCACCTGTATTAAACGACCCGCCTGTGAAATCAAGGTTCAGGTCGAAGATGAACGCCCCGAAGTTCTGATCGGTCAAGGCAACCTGTGTGGGGTTGTTGGGGTTGGTATCGACATCTTCGAGCTTGGTGAGTTTGAAACCGCCAGTGAGTGAGTTAGTGAATGTGCCGTTCGCGCTTGAGCCGGCTGAGGCCGGCGGCGTGCCGTGGAAGTAGTAATAACTACCGTAGGCCAGGCCATTGCGAGCAAGAAAATCAGTCGATGCGTTGCCGCTGGCATCCTTGCCTTTGACGCCGATGTACAGGCTCATCGTCTCGGTGCCGCCGTCGGGCGAAAGGACCAGCGCGACGTGGTCGGTCTCGCCGGTATCAACAAGCGCCGCGTTCTCGAAAGCATCAAAGGGCATCCCGCCGAGCCCACCCGGTGCTGCGCCGGTGTGGCCGCTGAGGAGGTAAAAGTCAGCGTTGTCGATATCGAGCGCAAAGAGACGGTTGGTCCCGCCCTCTTCGCCGGTGAGATAGATGTTGTCAACAAAGCCACGATCGGTGCCGAAGGTGTTGGGCAGATAGGACTGGCTGGAGCAGAAGCGGTAGAAGCTGGTGTTTGCGTTGCTGGTGGTGGCGACGAAGCTGGCCCCGCCGTTGGCCGACCAGCGGTCGTAGGCCTGCTTGGCGGAGGTGACGAAGCTGACCCCGCCGGTGTTGCCGGAGCTGATCATGGTGCTGATCGCGGTCTTGAAATTGCCCTGATCCAGCATGATCTGGCTGACCGACGCATCGCTGGTCTCGTGGTTGAGTTGGATGCGGAGCGAATTGCCGACGAGCTGCGCACCGATGCCGTCGTACGTGCCGGGCATCGCGTAGGCGTAGCCGTCGCCGGGCACATCATTACCTACCGAGATAACCTCAAACGCCTTCCAGCCGTTGTAGGTATTCAGTTGCAACGCCCCGCCATCGAGCGCCAGGCAAGGGCATGCAATACCGAGTAATGCAAACTGCGTAAACCGGCAGACCATCTTGCTGACCATCAGATTCCTCCAAGCGGGCCCACGCCCGAAGTTCGATAACGACCTATCAAGCATACACCCTTAACACAGTCCATGGTAATCGCACCCCCAGCCGTCGTCTAGAGAAAAGTATAAGAAGCAAAATCATGCAGAGTTGCTCGGCCCCCGTCTCTTTAAGGCATGCTTTAGATGAGGCGCCAATGAAAAGCGCCGCCCCAACCACGGGGCGGCGCTAGCACGATGTTGTTGTAATTTATCTAACCGGTCCCTGCGAAAGACCGCACTCAGGCCCGTCGGCGACGAGCGATCAAGAGGCCACCCAGGCCCAGCAGCGCAAGGCTGGTCGGCTCGGGGATCGCGGTGATTCGGCCGATGCCGTTGGGGTTGGCGTACTCGCCGCTGAGCACGCTGGCCAGGTCGGCATTAGCAAAGCCGGAGATGTAGTCAGCCAGCGCCTGCTGGTCGGTGATGCCAATGTTGGTAAAGGCGTAGGCCTGGCTGAGGTAGTCCGCGTCGTTGTACTGGTCACCGCCGGCGGCGCTGAAGGCGTTAAGCACAACATCCAGGAGGATGCCGGAGTTGGCAGGAACGATCACGCCGTTCTGAACCAGCAGCGTGCCGTCGTTGAGCGTGAGTTCGACGATACGACTTCCGGGAGTGATGACCACGCCGTTGGCATCGATCACCAGCGGCTGTTCGGTCACGTCGAAGACGAAGCTCATGCCCGCGATCTGAGCGTAGCGGCCGGTGCCGTCGCCTGTAGCAGCAGTGTCAATTGCCGGGCCCAGATCGATATCGACAATTCGCGAGACCGCGTTCTCGAGCGTCTGTACCAGGTCGGCCACCGTCATGTCTTCAATGACCGAGACGAAGTTGCCAAACGGCGAAACGTTGAAGGAGTCAAGGGTCGAGACGTTGCCGGCGTTGATGTTCGCGCGGATGCCCCCGCCGTTGACCAGGGCGATGGTGCGGTTAGGGTTGAGATTGATGCCGAAGTTTGAGGCCGTCGCCAGCGCCGCAGTGAGTTGTGCGTCGGCCACGAGGTCGCCGAGGTTCGTTTCCTGCGAACGAATCGTGCCCGAGCCCCCGTGCAGGAGCTGTACCGGGGTCGTGCCGATCAGGTTCGAACCAAGCCCGTTGATGTAGGTCTGCACCGGGGCGATGTCGGCATCAATATTCGCGTCAGAGGCGAAGGCCGCGTCGTTCAACTGCGGGTTGGAGGTCGTGTCCACACCCGTGAAGTTGCCGGCGTTGTCAAAGTTCAGCGTCACGCGACCCAGGTAGTTGTATTGGTCGGCGGTCGTGACGATCGGGATCCCGGTGCTGGTGTTGGGATAAGTACCCACGACTGCGCCGCCACCGTTAAGACCCGTATCCGACACGCTCAGCGGAGCGCCGCCGCCGTACACGGTCGTCGGCGAAAATGCCGCATTGTTGACGTTGCTCGCAAGCAGCTCGTCGCCGCCACCTGCGATGATCAGCTTGATCGCCGACTGCGAGTTGGCGCTCAGGGCCGGGACCAGCGCCTGGTCTTCAGAGATGCCCTGCAGGTGGCTGCCGAGGATGATCACGTCAGCGCCCTGGCCTTGGAGGGCAAGGACCTGTGCGTCGACCGCAGCCGCAACAGCGTTGACAGTGACCGCGCCGGGCGAAGAGATGAACGGCAGGTTCGGGGTCGTTGCGCCGATGATGCCGACCTTCTTGTTGCCCGCAGCGGTCGCCACCGTCACCATCGTGGACGGCGCGATCGTGTTGGACAGGACCAGCGCGTTGAGCGAGGCCTCGCCGGTGAAGTCGAGGTTGGCCGAGAGGTAGGTCGTGGGGTTGGTCGTCTGCGCATCGCCGATGAACTCGGCCAGGACTTGCGGCCCGAAGTCGAACTCGTGGTTGCCAATGATCGACGCGTCGTAGCCGATCCGGCTGATCGCCAACGCATCATAGAAGGTCCGCGCACCGGGCGCACCGGAGTCGAGCGAAGCCTGGAACTCGGGCCCGGCCAGGAAGGTGTCGCCGGCATACACCGACACAACGCCGTGGCCCTGGGCCTCATAAAACGACTTGGTCGTGTCGAACATCGTCTTGAACTTCGACACGCCACCGATGCCGCCGGCGGCGAAAAGCTCCGACTCGCCGTCGTTGTTGTGCAGCACGGTGATGCTGTACTGGGCCTGAGCCGAGGCTGCGCCGAAGGCAGCAACCAGAGCCAGGGTCGAGAATGCCGTTGCGTTAAAACACTTCATCTTCATCAACTCCATAAACCTCAACCTATACCCGGCAGGCCAGGCCGCCAAGACCTGATCAATCCGCCGGGAACAATGGGCCTATGGAAGCAAGAGATCGCTATGAATTGGCAATTTTTAAGTGATTAAGAAGTTAGCAATATATATTACAACTTAATAGTTAGTCATATCAGGCAAAATTCCATCTTTTGATTCGATTCGCATGAGTTTACTGTAAAGTTTTGATGTGCATAATGTTGATCTGATCCGCAACTGCCTGTTATCATGGAAAACCTTTGCCCGCAAAAATCAACCGCTTGAATCTGTTATGTAGGTTCAATAGCAGCCCACTGGGCAACGGCGTCGAGACATCAACCATCCACACAGGCTCATCACGACCAGCGACGCCGGCTCGGGTACCGTGACGGATGAACCGCCCGGCCCGGTGAAGGCGGCGAACGCGAGCCCAAAATCCGCATCATCCACGTCGCTATCGCCATCAAGGTCCGCAGACGGGTTGCTCGATGGCCCATTGCCCGGCCCAGTAAACGCAGCGAACGCGATGCCGAAGTCCGCATCATCCACATCGGCATCGATATCCAGATCCGCGGGCGAGACGGCACGCTCGTAACTGAACCCGCCGCCAAAGTTCTGGTCCCACGTTGTGAAACGGATATCTACATAGATATCCGCGTCGATCAAGTGAAGCACCGCGTCCTGCCCGACTGTGTTAAGCGGGCTCTTGTCATGTGCGGTCTGCCAATTTGCGAAGCTAAGGCCCTGCCAGTTCAACGCACGCACCGTCAACCCCGGGTTGTTCGCCGGAAAAGCCCAGCGGGTACCCGTGGGGCTGACAAAACTTGTGAACTGTGACTCGGCCGCGTAGTTAAATAAGCCCATATTTAACCCGCGGGTCAGAACGACACCGGGTATGACTTGGTCACGGGCCGCAGGATCGCTCGCCGGAGTCTGAAAAGGCTTGGTGAAACTGAACACCTCCCCGCTCCACACAGTGACCGCTCTGGCCGGGCTTGCGGCCAGGGCCAGTACAGTGAAACACAAGGTAAGCGACTTCATGCGAATCATGCTGTACCTGAAAATCTGCCTGTATATGTACAAACTACGAAGATTCATCTACAGGCGGGCTAGTTGCACTTACGGCAAGGATGTTCGACTGGTCATGGGCACTGACTGCATGAACCCCAGAGACACGAACAACGCTGGCCTGGCTACAATGATGAAAACGGTGCCCGCGGATGGCTCCGCGGGCACCGGATAGAAGCCTTGTCAAACTGTCATTACGCAGATCACGACTGACGACGACGACGGACCAGGGTCAGCAGGCCCAGGCCAGCCAGAGCGAAGGTTCCCGGCTCGGGAACGACGGTGATCATGATGGTGCGGTCATCGCCGCTGCTGGGGTGCTGGATGTTGACGTAGGCCTTGGTCGAGTCAAACAGGTCGAAGTACAGGCCGGTGAATTCCGAACCTTGGGTGCCGTTCGTCGCCCAGCGTGCCAAACCTTCGCCGGCGTCGAGCAGGTCGCCGTCGAAGTTCAGGTCCTTGGCAAACCAGATGTCGTTATCGACGCCGCCGTTGCGGTCTTCGATGATATAGATGTTGCCATCGTTGTCGATGGCGATGTTGTCCGGGCTCAGCAGGCCGCTGCCGACGGGCAGGCCCGTGGCGAGGTCGAGTGTGTTCTGGTTTGCGAACACGCTGATTTCGTTGGTCTGGAGATTCAGGGCATAGACTTCATTGGTGGTCGTGGTGGCGATGTACAAACGCTCGACACCGTTCTTGACCTGGATATCCATGTCTTCGGGACGCTGATAGTCCGTCCCCTTGTATGCGGGAAGGTTCGTGGTCAGTCGGCCGTCAGCGCTGCCGTCGGTCGTGACGCCGCCGGCGAAGACGCCGTTCTCATCCGAGAAGTCGATCCACTGATACGCACCGACCGCGTTGGGGGTGTTGCCGTCGCCGACGCGGAGGACCGAGTTGGTGCCGGCGGCGAAGAAGTCGTTTCCGTTGGTGGCGTTGGGATTGTCGGAGGTGAACTTGTAGAGCGATCCGCCGTTAAGTTCATCGATGTAGTAGAGGTTCTTAGCGGCATCAAACGCAAGCCCCTCGTGGGAAATGCGTGCAACAGTGCTGCGATGGATCATGGTGCCGCCGTTGGCAACAGCGGTGACGGGGTTGGTGACTTCAAAGAGCCGGCCCTTGGTGCTGTTGGTACCCCAGCTTTCTTCGGCAGTGAGGTAGGTGCCCCATGGCGTCCAGCGGGAGGCGTCACCGGCCACGAAACTCTGCGTGCCGGGGGCGACGATCGTCACCGTGCGGGTGTCGTAGTTCGGGTCCTGCAGGTCAATCCGCTGCACGCCCGCGGTGCTGGTTTCGAACGGCATGAACAGGTATCGGCCGGCATCGGGGCCGGTGCGGTTGGTGTCGATCATGTCCCATGCACCGGAGCTTGACCCGGGAACCAGCAGGTTCTGATTATTGCGGTTCGCGATCGACTCCTGCGTAAAGAACGGGCTGGAGAGGGTGATCGGCGTCGCTTCCAGCGGGTCGCCGACCGGGATCGGGCCAGCCGACGCGGGAAGCGGGGTGAAGTTGCTGAAAGACTGGGCCTGGCTCAGACCAGCGGGGATCAAGGCCGAAACAAGTGCTGCGGTTCGGATCATGTTCTTCATTGTTCTTACCTTTCGAATTGCTTTGACTAAGCAGTACGACTAAGAATGGGTGCCGGGCGAGATGCACGGTCGATTGCCCCTCTCGAACGACATCATTGATCCCGATGTTCAGGCGATGTGTAAGTTAGTTGAGCCGCGAGTTAATCTTGGGTGATCGATTCGCTATGTAAAGGTCATTGTATAGATAAGATTGTGATAATTGGATATAAATCTTATGTGCTTCTATATAAATTCGTGATTTGAACTCACTTCATAAAGATTTGATGACTGAACTCCGATCTTCCGCCCATTACCTATTAATTCCAAATCGCTATTCCCGCGTTGCTTGCACATGAACTCTTAATCGATTTGTGGATAAATCGCTGACTTTGTAATCACTCTCTAACATGCATTTTTGATCTGATTGCAAAAATCTTTGTGATAAACCTCACACAAGCGATATATAGTGCCGCATGTGTCAGCAGTCGGTACAGAAAGAGTGAAATTTAATACGACTTGGCCCACACCACGCGGGTTGCGCTCGGTTGGCCGGTAAAGATGCACTTGCCTTCGCCTGCTGCGTCGGCAAAACCGCAGCGTTCCAGCTCGCCGGGCAGCGGGATGCAGCGGATCGTCACGCCCAGGTCTTTCTGGACGTGTGCGGCGATCGCCTCGTCGCCGTTCCAGTGCGAGAGCGCGAAGCCGCCGTGGATCTCTGGCTGGTCTTCGTTTTTTGGCGTGAAGAACTTATAAAACTTGTCTTTCGCGTTCACCACCCGCGTGTGCTCAGCGCGGTAGGCCTTGGCCTTCTCAAGAAGTCCGTCCTGGATCGACTGCAAAGTATCCGTGATCGTCGCGGTGAAATCGGCACGCTTGATCGCCTGCTTGTCCTTCGTGTCCTTATCCCGACGGGCCATGAACACGCTGTCCTCAGCCATGTCGCGCTGGCCGATCTCGATCCGGATCGGGGCACCCTTTTTGACCCACTGCCAGGTCTTGTCCCCACCACGGATGTCGCGGTTGTCGACCTCCACCACGATCGGTCGGCCGGCGTAACTCTGCTTACGCAAGTCAGCCGCCAAGCTGTTGCAGTAATCCAGCACCGCCTGCGGGTTGTCCGCCTTGAACGTGATCGGCAGGATCACCACGTGCGCCGGTGCCAGCCGTGGCGGCAGCAC
>JBGSTE010000449.1:0-4031 GCA_041736655.1 Phycisphaeraceae bacterium
TGGTTCGAAACGGTGCGATTAAACATGCGACCTCTCCCGCCGGTTGGGGGTGACTGTTCCAATGCTGAGGGTCGTATCGTGTAATCACAGCGCGCGGTTAAGGTCCGCAAGAGATACACGGATCAAACATGCCATGTTTTAGTTCTCGGAGCTCTCTGAAGAATGGCCCCCGGTTGTACTGCGTGCGGCAAAACATCCAAGTAGGCAGAGACATCCAAAGAATAGATGTGTGAGTGGCATCATTAGGAGAGGAGGGACGATGATCAATGCCAGCCATGTATTTATGCTTTTACCCTGAATGACAACGAGCGATACAAAAAGAACGCCTGCGTAGTACGTTGTACCTAACAAAAACGCCAGTGTATTGGCCGCAGAATTGGAAAGCCTGGACTTAATGGATAGAAAACCGATCAAAAAGCCGGAAAGAATGGGCGTGAATAGTAAAATAACAGCATTCATAGCTCATTATTCGACCGTGCCGAAGATCCGATCGCCCGCGTCGCCTAAACCCGGCAGGATGTAGCCTTTTTCGTTGAGCTGGCGGTCGATCGCGCAGGTCGTGATCGACACCTCCTTGTGGTCCGTTTGCATCCGCTTGATGCCCTCGGGCGATGCGACCAGGCACGTGAAGCGGATGTCTCTGCACCCGCGCTGTTTGAGCACGTGCACCGCCGCCGACGCGCTCCCGCCGGTCGCGAGCATCGGGTCGACCAACAGCACCACGCCCCGCGCGATATCCACCGGCAGCTTGACGTAATAACTCACCGGCTTAAGCGACTTCTCATCGCGGAACATCCCCAGGTGACCGACCTGTGCACCGGGAATCATCCGCGCCATCCCCGCCGCCGGCCCCATCCCCGCGCGGAGGATCGGCACCACCGTCACCGGCCCTTTCAACTGCGTGCCCGTGTACGCCTCCAACGGCGTACTGACCGTATGCGCCTGCCGCGGCGCATCACGCAACGCCTCGTACGCAAGCAACTCGCCCAAGCGCTCGGCGATCTCGCGGAAGCGATACGTGCCCGTGTCCCGGCTGCGCAGCTCCGTCTGCAGATGAGCAACCAGCGGATGATCGATCAGATGGACGTTGTCAGACATGAGATAGGTCTCAGTGAAATCCGGTCGCTTTAGCGTAACACAGGAAATGAATCCGGTGCAATAGCCCGCGGCCAACGGCTGCGCAATCGCATCTGAAATGACAGGTGGGGCGGGCATCTTGCCCGCCATTGGCCGACAGGCCAATAGGTTGATTGATTTCAGGCTGCGCCTGAATGTCGGGCTGGAAGCCCGCCCCACCTGAGTCTGTTGCGGTTGTGCCACTCCCAACGGCTGCGGGCTGTTGATGTCTCTTTATGTTGACTGGCCCGACAAGACTTCCTGCACCAACGTCTCCGGCACGCCGATCCCCGCTACAAACACCTCGCCCAGATACGCCTTCGCCTCCTCAACATCAAACCCGACCTTGCGACCCACGAACGTCACCGTCGCATCAGCCAGCACAGACGGTTGCGAAGCCAAACCCGACTCACAGTCCAAACCCGACGGCACATCCACCGCCAGCACCCTCGGCCCCGCCCCGCCGCTGCGCCTTGCCTGCGAAGCACGATTGATCGCCGCGATCACCGCCGCCGCGTGTGGCCCAAGCCCGCGTGATGGATCAAAGCCTGTACCCAGCAGCGCATCAACGATGACATCCGCGTACACCCACTTGGGGCTGTGCACCTCAAGACCCGCAGCATCATCCACGCGCACGAGCCTGACGCCCATGTTCAAACAGATGCGGTAGTTGGTCGCCGCATCGCCGGTGAAAAGTGCCGGGTCGGTTGCGAGGTAGACCACGACGGTTCGCCCGGCGATGACCAGGTGGCGCGCGATGACCAGCCCGTCCCCGCCGTTGTTCCCCCCGCCGCAGACGATCGCGACCTTGCTGCCGCCGACCGACTCGAGCATGCCGGTGGCGATGTCGCTGGCGTGGATGCCGGCGTTCTCCATGAGCACGATGCCGGGGATCTGCAATCGCTCGATGGCGATGCGATCAATGTTGCGGGACTGGCTGCGCGTCAGTGCGGTCATGGGAGTCGGCCGGGTTACGAGTCAAATAGCGTGACAGCCCCCAGTTTAAGCCTGCAAAATTGATGCGGCGCGGATCAAGGATATCTGCGAGACAACCTAGCCGGCGATCAGTTCATTGAACGACTGGACGACCCCGCCCCAGCTCAGATAGGCCGTGAGCAGAAACAGCACGGACAGCAGCATCGCGCTGATCATCAGGACCGACGACCTGCGAAGCCAGGAGAACGCGAGCACGATCAGGCCAAGTGCCAGCAAGACCGTCATGGCCCATGAGCCCGCGATGACCAGGAAGAACCACTGCTCTTCACGCCCCGCCAACACGTGGTGCCCGTAGAACGGGACACAGGCCAGCAGCCCACCAAACACCAGCGTGGCCAGCAGAACAATCAGGCGTGCACGTTGGTCGTATGGGTTTTGCATCATGTCCGGGCTCACTGAAGTCAATCGTGTCGGCCTGCCATCGCACCCAAGCCACCGACCCGGGCGGGCATCATCGCAGTCGTGCGTTAGAATCCTACGATCGACAACGGGGGCGTAGCTCAGTGGTTAGAGCAGGGGACTCATAATCGCCATCGGCTTACCGCCCTTTTTATCTTTGCCTTGGAAAACAAGGATATTCTGCGCCCTTGCGTATAGCACAGGCCCCTTGATTATGGGGGTGTTTTGGAGTCGTAAAGTGTAATTACACTTGTTTTATCCACAGGCTTAATACGTCACGCGATAACAGCGTCGGCGCAAAAAATCACGCCCGGCCCTACGTTTGGCCGGGCGCGACTACCGTTTGCTGTTGGGGTGTCAACTTAGGCGATACCGATGCCGTTGTTGACGCCGACCCGGATACCGGTGTTGATGTCGTCAAGCCGCTTGGCGATTTGCTTGGCGGTGGCGCGAATCACCTTGATGTCGGGCTGGGGCTCTGCCATGTAGCCCATCAGCTTCTGCATCTCGCCGGCGTTGAAGATCCCGCGGACCTCGGAGCGCGGGCGATCCATGGCCTTCTCTTCAATGTCTGAAACGGCCTGGGCCATGCTGCTCAAAAGTTCTTGAAAAGTAGAGAATGACAAAGCCTCTTCTTCGGTGATCGCAGCCTTGGTGGCGGCGGCCTGGGCCACCAGCTCGGCGAGCTTTTCCTGCAAGCCCGCGAGCTCTTTGCCCGTCGCGGCGGTCAGGGCCTTCTCGGTGGCGTTGATGGCCTTGATCAAAACCGACTGCTCGGCACGGTTCGCGAGCAAAGAGGCTTTCAATGCGCCGGCGACACCTTTGCGCTCGGCGTTGAGCCTCGCCTGCTCGACCGTCTCCCGCATCTTGTTCGAAGCCTCGACCGATCGCAGGCCGGCAGCTCGCTCCTGGTCACTCAGACCCGTGACCGTCGCCTGAACCTCAAAGGACACTTTCGCCGCTTCTGAGACGATCGATTGCCACCAGCTCTGGACGTCAATCCACGCGGTCTTGATAGCCGCGATCACCGCCAACCAGGTGGCCTTCAATTTGCTGCCTGCGTCGATGAAGGCGCGGACAAGATCCGCGACGAAGCCGATCCAGATTTTTTGCAGCTCGGCGACGCCGGTGTGCCATCCGAGCTTGAGGCTCGCCCACAAGATCTTGGCGGCGAGCTCCCACTGTCCCGACGTCAACGCGTCGCGCATCCCGCCCAGCGCGCTGGCGAAAAAATCCCCCAGCTCGCCCAGCTTCTTCTTGATCCAGCCGATCGCTACGTCAAAGCCAACGGCCAGTTGGAACGCGGCGGCGGTGACAGCGCCGATGGCGATCACGACCAGGCCGATCGGCGACAGCATGGCGGCGAAGGCGGCGCTGACAAGCCCGATGACGGTGGCGATCCCTCCGATGGCAGAGCCCAGGAAGATGAAGCCCGCACCAATGGCGGTGATCGCCAGGCCCGCGCCCAGGGCAATCACGGTGAAGCGGGCGACGGTCCGGATCAACTCGCCGTTGGCCTT
>JBGSTE010000460.1:0-5711 GCA_041736655.1 Phycisphaeraceae bacterium
CGCCAGGCCACCCAGGCCCAGCAGCGCGAGGCTGGTGGGCTCGGGGACAACACCCGCGCCGCCGCCGGGGCCGGTGAACGCGGCAAAGGCGATGCCAAAGTCCGCGTCGTCAACGTCGCCGTCGCTGTCCAGGTCCGCTGGCGAGTTGCTTGAGCCGCCTGGGCCGGTGAACGCGGCGAAGGCGATGCCAAAGTCCGCGTCGTCGACGTCGCCGTCGTTGTCCAGGTCCGCGGGGTCGCCGGAGCTGAGCTCCTGGATCGACATGAAGTTCATCCAGCCTTCGCGGTTGGCGCGGTAGTCGAAGGCGATGACGCCGGCATCGGGGGCCACGTCATCCCACTGGACCACGACCGTGCCGTTGTTGAGTGTGTTGAAGGCGGTGGAGAAAAAGCCGGTGCCGCTGCCGGTGATCGGTTCGAGGGTCTGAGCGTTCTGGGCTTCGGTTCCGACGAGGTCTTCAGCGCCGTAGAACTGGATGCTGTAGGTCTTGGCGTTGTCGAGACCGGCGAGCGTGATGCGGCCGACCTTGCTGCGGTTCATGTACAAGTTGTCTTGCAGGGCCGTCAGTTCGATGCCGCTGAGCGACGCGGGATAAGGCCCGGGGTAATTGCCGCCGTTGTTGCCCCATTCCCCGGCGGTGCCGGTGGAGATGAGGTCCAGTTCGATGGTCCAGTTCAGCAGGTTGTTGTTGGTGTCAAGGAGCTGCTGCGGATCAACCGTTGCCGCGCCGCCGTTAAGAACCACCGGGACATCGCCGGTGTCCGGCGCGCCTGCGCCGATGGACAGGTCGTTGTACGTGACGCCGCCGACGGTGCCGGTCGCGCCCGCGGTTCGGCCAAAGTCGATATAGGTCGTCACCGCCTGAGCCGAACCGGTGGCCGCGGCAAGTAAAGCGCCGACGAAAAGCGAGGTTTTGTTCTGCATGTTGATTCCTTCCTTGGGTAATCAATGATCAAGGTTGTGGCGGGGCGTTCGTACCGGCCGTTGCCACTGTGACGGCCGGGAGGACGGAGGCTTCGCTGTTGCTCAAGCCTTGTATGGCCTGCAACGAAGAAAAACTTTCTGAAGCACGCACAGGCCTTCAGACTTGCTTCAGTTGGGTCATTTATCGTTCCCTCCATTTATGCAGATTGGAAATGCCTCATCTCTACCAGCCGTGCGTATTCTAACTTGCTAGAAACGTATTGAGAAGGAGTTTTTATGGGAGAGCGGGTGTCCTGCCGAGCCGCAAATTGTCTACAACTTACGGCTCAGCAGAAGGCTCGCCCTGCCGAGAAATACGCTTCCTACATAGTTTATAAGCACGTATTCTAACGACTCGCCGATGCGTCACCTTCTGCAACCGGCAGCCCCAGCGCTTTTCGCAACGCGTCCAGCACCGGTTCGTGGATCGGTTTGCGATCAAAATGAAACGGGTCCGCTCCGTGGCCCGCGGGCTTATCCATGTCGATCATCGATTTCACGTGGTTGTACATGTCGTTGACCGGCACGCGATGGGCCGACATCACCTTCGCCGCGATCGTGTTGTATTGAACCTCGCTGCCGAGCTTGAACACGTTGGTGCTTGAAGCGCGGATCGGTGTCGTGCTGGCCCAGATGAGTTTCGCCTTCGTCGCCAATAGCCGCTTGGTCAACTCGTCCAGATTTTGCTCGTACTGCTCCGGCGAAGTGGCCAACACGCCGCCCGCGTCGATCGGCAACACGCGAAACGACTTGATATCCGGCATCACGTGGATCAGGTCGCCCAGCCCGAGATTGAAGTGGATCACATCCCACTGCGGCCGATCCTTTTCATCGAGCACCTTGCCGTTGCGGTCGATATAGCCCAGCAGCCGATCGAGATTCTCCAATGCCGTGGTCGTGCTTCTGACGTGGACGTCGCCCCAGTTGGCATAGACGACCGTCGCCTGGTCTTTGAGTTCGGTCGCCATCGCCCGGCTTGGCTCGTTGTAAACATTGTCACCGATGATCAACACGCGCGGCAGCGCCTTGTCCTGTGCCGATACGACCAGCGGCAAGAGCAGAAACAGCAACAGCAGGATGAAACGGGCAAGTCGTGCCATGCTTACGCCCTCACCAACTGGTTGAGGTTGCCCGTGCTGTCGGCGAACTTCTCCTGTGGGATCCCCATCGCCTGCAGCATGGTGACAAAGAGGTTGGTCAACGGGACCTTCTTGTCGCCGACAAACTCGTGCAGTTGGCCGTGCTTGAAGCCCATGCTCTTGCCGCCAGCCAGTTGCAGCGGGTAGTTCATGCCGCTGTGCGAGGCGTGCGGGTGGGCCGAGCCATAGAGCACCAGCGTGTTATCGAGCATTGTGCCCTCGCCCTCCCGTGTGCCGGCCAAACGCTTGAGGAAGTAGGCGTGGTTCTCGTTTCGCCACTGGTCCCACTGGCCGGAGATCACCTCGGGGCGCTTGTGCGCGATATCGTGTGTCGCGCCCTTGTAGCCCAGCGCGTAATTGGCGTAATTCCAGAGCTCGCTGTCATGCGAGTTTTCACTCTCGGTCATAAAGGTCGCAAAACGCGTCTGGTCGGTGACGAAGGCGAGATAGGCCAGGTCGTACATCACGCGGATATAGTCCGCCGGCCGGCCGCCGTGGTTGACTTCCAGGTTCAGGCCCTTGGTATCGACACCCGGCAGCGGCGTATGGGTCCACTCGCTGGTCCGCTCGACGCGTTTCTCGATCTCTCGGATCGATTCGAGGTACTCGTCCATCTTCCGCTTGTCTTCGACGCCCAACTGATTGTGGAAGCTCTGGCTGTCCTCCATCAGAAGGTCGAGGATGCTCGCGTCGCGATCCAGGCCCGCGCGGACCTGCTCGACGCTTTTACCTGCGTAGGGATTAAATAAAGCGCTGAAGATCTCCTGGGGTTTGTGCATCGAGGGGATCGCCTTACCCGGGCCGCGGTGGCTGAGCGTCTTGGTGCGCTGGTAGGACCCGGTCCCGCCCTCGGTGCCCATGACCAGCGAGTTGTGACGGGTCAGGTGGCCCAGATGCTTGGCCATGGCCTGGTCGATCGAGATGTTGTTGGTCGTCTCGACCTCGGCCATGTCGGCGCCGGTCAGAAATACGTCGCCGCTGCTGTGCCCGCCGAGCTTGTACCCGCCCTTGTGGTCCAGGCCACGCAAGTAAGTCACGCTGTCCTTGAGGTCCTTGAAAGGCTCGGCAGACTTGTTAAACGAGTTGATCTGCCCCGGCTCGCCCTGGGGCCACCAACTCCACTCGTGGTGTTGATAGCTTCCGTCCTGGTTCTTTGACGGGATACCTGATGGGCCCTCGGGCTGGTAGACGCCGTAGGAGATGTACGTCGCCATCAAACGCTTGGGCGTCTGCTGGCCCGCGACGCCTGCCGTGGCCTTGGCCATGCTTTCCATTACGTTCAGGTAAGGCAGCGCGAGCGCCACGCCAGCACCCTTGAGGAGGGCCCTTCGGTTCAGATGCCAGGAATTTCGTGCCATGTCTTATTCCTTCTTACTATCGGAAACTTCTCGAAATAGATCGCTTTGACAAATCGAGACAATCATGTCGTTCATGCCAAAGCCCTTCTTTTGTGCCTCGTCAAAGAGAGACTCGACCGCAAACCGGTCCTGATACGTCAGATGTCGGCCGATGCCATAGGTCAACAGCCGCCGGATCACGTTCTGTACGATCTCATCCCTGCGTTCGCTCAGCAGGTAGGCCTTGAGTTCGCGCATCCCGTTGATCTCCGGGCCGCGCGGGACCTGGGCCTTGGCGAAGGCCTCGACGGTATTGATCGAGTCCAGGTACGCCTGGTACGCGTCGAGGTTTTCATGCCGCTGGCGGTCAAAGCTGCTGACGCGCGTGCCGTCCTTGGGCACCTTCGGCTGGTACTTGCCGATGGCGTTGTATTCTTCAAACGGGATACCCCAAGGGTCCAGCCGGAAGTGGCAGTCGTTGCAGGACTCGACCGTGCGGTGCTTCTCCAGGAGCTGAGCGATCGATAGTGCCTTCTCAAGCGATTCGCCGGCCGAATCGCTCAGCGCCGGGACCTCCGCCGGCGGCGGGGCGACTTCATCGCCGAGGATCGCCTCGCGCAGCCAGACCGCGCGGTAGATCGGGTGCGGGGCCGTGCCCGTGCCGTTGCCGATGAGCACCGAGCCCTGCGTGAGGAGCCCGCCGAGATGATGCTCGGGCGTGATGGCGACAGCCCGCATCCCCATACCCTTGACACCCTTGACGCCGTAGTGAATCGCCAGGCGTTCGTTGAGATACGCGAAGTCGCTGTCCACGATATTGAGAACACTCGCGTTCCGCCGAATCAGCTCGCCGACAAAGCCGACGGCCTCCTGCATCATGTAGTCGCGCGTCGATGGGAGGTAGGGCATCTCGGTCCCCGCTGTCTCGCCGATCGGGACGCGATACAAAAACCGCGGGTAAAGCTGTGTATTGATCGGGACCGTCAGCGACTTCTCGATGCTCAGCCACTGGAGCGTGAAGTCTTCGACAAAGCGCATCGATCGCTCGTCCGCGAGCATCCGCAGCACCTGCTGTTGGATCACGTCGCCGTCGTCGAGTTTTTGCTGCTTCGCCAGATCAAAGAGCACTTGGTCGGGCATGCTCGCCCAGAGGAAGTACGACAGGCGCGAAGCAAACGCGTAGTGCTCGTCGGTGGCCGGGTCCGACTCGGTGTGGTACAGGAATCGCGGGGAAACCAGCACCAGCGCGAGCGTTTCGCGGATCGCCTCTTCAAAGGTCTCCACGCTCGGCCGCACCAGGTCGTAGACCTTGACGTATCGCTGGACCTCCGCCTCTTTCGCCGGCCTGCGATAGGCCCGTGACATGAACCGCTCCAGCACCGCGCGGACACACGCCCGTTCGTCCGATTGCTTCAGCGGCGACTCAAACAAAATGTCCGTGTGGTGTTTCGGGGGCCAGACATCGGTCACCGGCGACTCGAGCTCGATCCAACTGACCGCCGCACGCGGCATCGTCATCTGGCGGTTATGCGCGTAGTGCTGGCCGTCGTTGAGTGTGCCGTCGTCATAAATCACGCTCACCCGCAACGTCCGCATGTCGACCTGATTGCCCGTTGCGCCGCCCTTGGATACCAGCAGTGTTGAGTAGGGATGGTTCTCGAATCGCCCGCGGAATTCATATTCTTTAGGCTCATCGGGGCTGTTGCTGATCGTGAAGGTCGCGATGTTGTGCGATGCTTTTTCGTTGTGGTCCCCGCCCTGATGATCGCCCATGTTCAGTTGTAGCGTCACTTCATCGTGGCCCGGCGGCAGGATCGCCGACGCCATCAGCCGCAGCCGGAACTCGCCGTGTCTCGGGGCTCCAGTCACATCGAGCAATTTTGTCGTAAACGCGGTGACCTCGTCCTGTCCCAAGCCCCGATCGACGCCGACACTGGACCACGCTTGCCGCAGCCGGAAAACCTCCGGCTCCTGTACATCAACGATCGCGCTACGCATCGCCTTGCGCGCGATCTCCAGGTATCGGTCCAACTGTTCGGGCCCCATCCGCATCAACTCGGCCGTGTTGTTGAAGTGGTAGGGCCTGACCGGGTCCTCGGGCAGGTCGTCGATCACCTTCAGTTCAAAACCCAACAGATCGCCGAGCGTGTTCTGATACTCGACATTCGTCAGCCGACGCGTCGTCGGCTCCGGCTGCGTCGCCAATTCGCTCTCGCGCTTGACCCGCTCACGCAGGCCCGACTCGATCCACTGCGTCACCGCCTGCCGTTCG
>JBGSTE010000461.1:0-13580 GCA_041736655.1 Phycisphaeraceae bacterium
GGCGCGCGTGCGTCACGCCGGCAGCGCCGAGCCGACAGGCAAAGCCGCGCAAGGCGCGGGCACGGTGAAAGTCGAGTCGGGTATCCCGCAAGCCACGATCGACGCGCTTCGCGCCATGGGCCACGACATCAGCTACGGCGGAGGCGGCTTCGGCGGCTACCAGGGCATCCTCATCGACTGGGACAACGACACCCTGCACGGCGGCACCGAGGCCCGCACCGACGGCGCGGCGGTGGGGTATTGATTTGATAGCTTTGTTCGCTTAGCGACCGTGCATGAGAGCGGTCGTTCAATCATCACCTCGGCGCGCCCAAAATCGGCCTGAGCTTCTGGTCGTTACGCTCCAGCAGACTCAACGCTTCTTCAAGATCACAGCCCTGGATCGCCATGATCAGCGCGGGCTTGACCCGGCCTTTGGCCTTCTTCAAGACTTCCGCCGCTTCTTCCCAGCTGATTTTTGCCTGGCTGGTGATGATGCGGATCGAGCGGTCGATCAATTTCACGTTGGTCGCGCGGAGGTCGACCATTAAGTTGCCCCAGGCCTTGCCCAGTTGGAGCATGGCGGTGGTGCTGATCATGTTCAGCGCGAGTTTGGTGGCGGTGCCGGCCTTGAGCCGTGTGGAGCCGGTCAAGACCTCCGGGCCCACGAGCAGTTCGATGGCGTGATCGACCGGCGCGGGCAACTCGGGCCTGGGCGGAACGCTCACGGGTTCGTTGGGTCTAACGACCGGCGAGCGCGGCCGGGCCATGAGCGTATTGATCGGCACGCAGGTCATGATCGCCGTCGTCGCGCCTTGTTGGTGCGCGTAATCGATCGCGCCCCAGGCATAAGGCGTCGTGCCCCCGGCCGCGATACCGATCAGCGTGTCGTGCCTGGTGAGCTTGAGCTTTTCAAGCGCAGGCAGTGCGCCGTCGCGCTGATCTTCCGCGCCTTCGATGGCGCTGCGAAGTGCTTTGTCTCCGCCGGCGATGAGGCCGACGACCTGATCGGGGTCGCTGCAAAAAGTTGGCGGACACTCGCTGGCGTCGAGCACACCCAGTCGGCCCGACGTGCCCGCGCCGCAGTAGATGAGTCTGCCGCCTTGGCGAAACCCCGCGACGATGGCTTCGACGAGTTTGGCGATCGCGGGGATCGCCTTGCGGATCGCCAACGGCACATCCATGTCCTGCGTGTTCATCAGGCGCAGCGTCGCCTCGACCGAGAGCGCATCGATCGCGGCCGCGGCGGCGAGGCGCTGCTCGGTGGCGAGGTGGCCACGGTCGGGAGTTGGGGTTTGGGGGTTGGGGTTTGGGGGTTGGGGCATGGCGGATCAGAGTCTAACCGGTGACCGATCGTTCAGTGGCGTAACCGCCGCGTCACCACGCGGGGGAGAGTCGTACATAAACTCAGAAAAGTACAAGAACAGAAAAGCAGTAAATACAGAGATAAATACAAGCGATTCACGGATACACCCACACGCCCGCAACGCCGGGGCCTTTCGCGCCCGTCACCTGTGGCAGCGAGACAGGTACGCCGTCCTGCGAGAGCGCGCCGAGCACCGCCCAGCCCATCGCCTCGCGCGCTTCGCAGGGGATGCCCAGGTCGTCGGAGAGGAGGGTGTAGCGGTGCATGTCTGAATAAGACTGAATCCTATTAACAAGGGTTTGATTCCTGCTCCCACCACCCGCCAAAACTAAACGGTATGGCATCTGGATTTTGAGCCAAGCAGCAATCGATTGCGCAACAGCATCAACAGCAGCACTTATCACGTATCGTTCATCTTCGTCTGTTCCCAAACAGTAGTCCTCGAAACGATTGAGCCATGAATCATTGAGTGATTCCCTGCCTAATGATTCGTGACGATCCCTTACAAACATATACGGTTCTTTAAGCAATTCCGATACCCAATCGACACAAACGACGGTGTCACTCAACAGACCATCTTCGTCATATCGTTTGGCCGGAAACATTCTTTGGACCGAACGGTCAATAATCAGATTGCAAACACAGATATCTTCGGCATGAATCTGATCAACTGAGTCATACAAGACCGTACCGTTTGCGACGCCGCCTAGATTCAGTACTACTCGCACTGGATCATCACTCCGATACATCACCCAATCCGCGATCGGCGTCAGCGGCGCGCCTTCGCCCCCGGCGATCAAATCCGCCTGCCGCAAGTCGTAACACACCGGCAGCTTCAACCTTCGCACGATCGGCCAGGGGTCGAAGAGTTGCCAGCTCTTGGGGCCGCCGCCGAGTTCTTCTTTGGTGTCGCGCGGGGCGTGCCAGATCGTTTGGCCGTGGGCGGTGATGAAGTCGACGGGTTGCTCGATCGGCGGGGCAAGCCCGCCGGCTAACAGTTGTTCCAAGACTTGAGCATGAAACTCGCCCAGCGACCTTGCCGCCCGCATGTAAACGATCGGCTCGCGCGCTTCGCCCGATGTCAGCGACATCAGCGTGGATCGCAACGCGTCAGGCATCGACTGCGCGTGGTGGCCAAGCAATTGGGCCTTCATGGATAGGCCCGTGCCGGTGATCTTGACGAGCGCGACATCGATGCCGTCCAGCGACGTGCCGGTCATGCAGCCGGCGACGATGCGTGTGCGTTCTTGAGCCATCTCCAAAGTGTAGCGGCAGACGCGAAGCGTCCCTTAGCCGCCGCGTCACACGGCTGCTGATTCGTGTCTCGGGGTGCCCGGGCCGCTTGTCGGCCCGGTTGCTTGACAGAACATTCGTCCCGGCCGGCAAGCGGCCGGGGCACCCGTCTGCTGATGCAGGACGCGCTGACAGACAACGTTCTCTCGTCCGGCGTCCCTAGGCCGCCATCTATTGATCCACAAAAAAACTCCGGCGGCCGCATCGATTACAGCCGCCGGAGCAGGAGGAATTAAACTCTGCTCGTAGCTATACAAGACGCGTGCCAGAATGGAGTCAGATTGCACGCACTTTTAACAATCCCCTCTAGCAGCCAACTAAGCCGGCTTCTCAGTCCAACGCGTTTGCCGCCCTGCTTCTTCGCGTGCCTGTTTGCTCATCAGCCCGGCGGTCTTGCTTAACCGGTAAGCACCGCCGAGGCCCGCTGCGGGTACCGCCGGTTGACCGCCTTGGGTGTGCCGCGCATGAGTTGTTCAAATCGGTTGGGGGAGAGGTCGGCCACGGACTCGACCACGGTGTCGGGCTGGTAGGAGTACTGGCCCAGTTCGCTGCGTTTGGTTCCGCCGGAGAGGACGAGGATGGTGTGGTAGCCCAGCTGGACCCCGCCGAGGATATCGGTGGACATCGTGTCGCCGATCATGAAGGTGTGGGCCGCGTCCAGGCCGAGCTCTTTGCGCGCGGCCCGCATCATGATCGGGCTGGGCTTGCCGACGGAGAAGGCCTTGCGTCCGGTGGCTTCTTCCAGGAGCGCGACAACTGCGCCGCAGCCGGGGCGTGTTCCGCTGGAGGTCGGGCAGCTCGGGTCCATGTTGGTGGCGATGAGTTTCGCGCCGCCGAGGACAAGGTTGGTGGCGTGTTCGAGCATCTCGAAGGTGTAGGTCCGTCCTTCGCCGACGACGACGTAGTCCGGGTCCTTGTCGACGATGGCAAAGCCGTTGGTGTGTAGCGCCGTCGTGAGCCCGCTCTCGCCGAGGACGTACGCGGTGCCGTCGGGCTTTTGTGACGCCAGGAAGCGCGCGGTCGCCATCGCGCAGGTAAAGACGTGCTCGGGTCCGACATCGATGCCCAGTTGTTCGAGCTTGGCGGCGATGTCGCGTCGGGTGCGTTGGGAGTTATTGGTGAGAAAGAGGAAGGGCACGCCGCGCTCGCGGAGGGTGTTGATGAACATATCCGCGCCGGGGATGAGCTGGTTGCCGCGGTAGATGACTCCGTCCATATCAATCAGAAGGCCGTACATCGTGGTCTCCATTGTGGGTGTTGGGTGGTGCGGGTGTATCGCGCTTCGCCGGTCAGCGACGCGTCGTTGTGCCGGTGTACGCCGGCATACTGGCCCGATCGAGGGGCACGCACCTGACAGCACAGACAAAGCCCGTGCCACAGAAAGAACAAAACACTGTTCGCTTGAGCACGGCAACGCATCCGCGAGTTTTTGCCGTAAAATCAAGGCCAATCGAGCACATCAACGCCGGGCAACGCAAGTCAGAAATCCGTCAGCCCGTCGGCGTCTGCCTAGCAACCGTACAGCCCGCTCGACTTGCCGAGCAAGCAGGCACCGGCTACTTGCGGTAAAACCCTCTCATGCCCGACAAGACCAAACCTAAACGACCCCGCATCACGCTCGACACCCGGCCGTACATGGTCAAGCCCGGGCAAAGCCTGCACCTGCGCGACCGCGCCACCCGCGATGACGCCGGCATCGACAAGACCCTGGGCAAAGACGAGTTCATCATGCTCCGTCACCGGCTTGTCGACCTGCAGGAAAAACTCTACGCCCAGCAACAGCACGCCCTGCTCGTCGTCTTCCAGGCCATGGACGCCGGCGGCAAGGACTCGACCCTCAAGACCGTCTTTGGCCCGGTCAACCCCGCGGGCTGCCGGGTCAAGAGCTTCAAAAAACCCAACGACGAAGAACTCGCCCACGACTACCTCTGGCGCATCCACCACTGGCTGCCCAAGCGCGGGTACATCGGCATCTTCAACCGCAGCCACTACGAAGACGCCGTCACCGTGTCGGTCAAAAACCTCGTGCCCAAACCCATCTGGTCCAAGCGCACCGCACACATCAACGACTTTGAACGCATGCTCGCCGACGAAGGCACGACCATCGTCAAGTTCTTCCTGCACATCAGTAAGGACTACCAGAAAGAACGGCTGCAGCGCCGGCTGGATCGCCCGGATAAACACTGGAAATTCAACATCGCGGACCTGGACGAGCGCGCCCGCTGGGACCAGTACCAGTCCCGCTACAGCGAGGTGTTTGCGGAAACAAGCCACAAGCATGCGCCGTGGTACGTGGTCCCCGCCGAACGACGCTGGTTCCGCAACCTGCTGATCACGAAGGTGCTGGTGGACACGCTGGAGAAGATCAACCCACAGCCGCCCAAGGCGACGTTTGATCCGAAGCTGATCGTGATTGTGTAGCTTCGATCTTTGACCACCTTCAGAAGCCCACGCCGTGACGGCGTGGGCTTCTGAAGACGCTGCTTCTACTCGTGCTTGTGCTGTACAAAGTGCGCCTTGAGGAGGTCGTCCTGCAAGGGGTCTGTCAGGTCGTGCATCACGCAGTGCACGTGGTTCTTGCCCTGGCAGGCGTATTCGATGACGAACTGCGGGCTTTGGATGCGGTAGTAAAACGGCTCGTCAGCGTCGATCGGGCCGGCCCAGGCGAAGGTGTAGCCCTGCAAAAGCGGCGCGTCGCCAAAGAGATTGACCATGCGATTGTAAAGCGACTTCGCGTGCTCACTTTCCAGATTGTCGATGTGGATGCGGACAAGCTCTAAGAGCGCGTTCTGCTGCCCGTTTGTCATCTGATCGATGCTGATGCCAACGGGTTCTTTGAGCGAGGCTTCTCGGCCGGGGCTGGTGATCACGTCCTTGGGCTTTTCTGCGAGCATCATCTTGGCCCGCTGCTCCTCGCTGAGCGACAAGGCGAAAGCGACCGCGCGGTGGTGGGCATCCGCCAGGATCCGCTTACCCGCAAGCGCCCCGCTCGTCACCACCGCGGGGTTACTCCCGTAAAACATCGGCGTCACGCCAATACGATCGGCCGAGTACGTCAGGTTGATCGACAGGTGGTGGCCCTCCAATCGCCAGCCCCACGTGGCCTTGTCATTGGACGGGTCGCCGAAGATCAGCAGCGTGTACTTGCCCGCGTCGCGGTTGGTCGGGTTCTTCTCCATCTCCGCCAGCACGGTCTCCAGCCAGATGATGTCGGTCGCCTTGAGATAGCCCGAGTCCGACAACGCCGTCTGCATGAGCTTGTGAAGCAGCGTCTTCTGCGCATCGCTCATCTGGCCCATCGGCAGGCCCTGACGCTCACGCGGGATGAAGTGCCAGTCTTTACGCAGCGGGTCGCTGATCGGGCGCGTCGCCTTGTCCTTCTGCTCGGGCGAGAGCGAGGCAAGCAGTGCATTAGCGGCGGCACGCGTCGGCTTGGCGACAGCCTGCGCGGGCAACTGCGGCGGCGCTTCTTCGGCCGCAGTGACCAGCACCAACTCCGGCTGAGTCTGGCAGCCGGTGAGCATCAACAGGACAACGAGTAGAGAAGTAAACGCCGGGCGGGAGTGGGTATTCATGCCTACAGGATACCCGGGCGCGGCGCGGTCACCTAACAAGGAAACAAGCCCGTCGCCATTTCGGCTACGGGCTTGCATCCTCGTTCATGATGGATTTCGTTGTCGGCTTAGCGGCGGCGACGCAGCATGGCCAGTCCACCCAGACCCATAAGGGCCAGCGAGGTGGGCTCGGGGACGACGCCGCTGACTTCGACGACCAGGTCGTTGTAGTCAAAGTCGTGTCGGGGCGCACCGTCCAGGAGGTCTTCGAAGAACAGCAGGTAGCTGTTGGAAGGTCCGTTGGGGGTGGAGTAGGTGTAGGTGACGACGTGGTCCAGACCGTCGCCGTTAAGCGTCGGGTCGGTGAACACGTTGGAGGTGAAGGATTCATCCCCGAAGCGTCCGAAGACCACGCTGCCGTCACCGGCGACGTTGCTCAGCGAGCCGGTGGCGTTGGGGCCTTTGCCTTCGACGTTCAGGAGGCTGCCAGCATCGGAGGTGCCGAACATCTGCCAGGCCTTTGCCCAGACGGCGTGGGCCGTTGCGCTCCAGCTGACGAAGTTGTAGGACTTGTCCAAGTCGTCGTCGACGCGGGAGACGGTGACGCTGCCGTTGGAGTAGTCGTTGCCGCTTGGCAGGAAGGTCCCGCCGAAGATATCACCCAGAATCTGGGCGTGGGTTTTTTCACCCGTGGCCGGGGCCCCGATCGTGGTGATGGTCGCGGCGTGCGTACCGGCCGCCAGCAATAGGCTGGCTGCAGAGAACATGGCGATTTTGGTCTTCATAATCATCCCTTTTCCTCCAGGACGAGTCCCGGTACTGAGTCCACGGGCTTCCGTGCGAACACCACACGGCCTAGCCCTATTTATTAACCTCTCGTAGGTAACCTCTAGGCGGTACCTACTTGGAGTAATATACGCCATCTCCTTGGCGAGTCAAGCGTCTTTGTGCAATCCGTGCCATAAATTCCAAAAAACTGATACTGGCCAAAAAACGGCGTTCACAGGCGTAAAACGCCGTTTCTATAGCGAGCAGCCCCACCTGGGGACGGATTGCGTTAGGGTTCGATGGAAAAATTTTATCGGGCACGCTCTAACTATACAGCACTAACCCCTATGAGGAAGCGCGCGAGTCAGAATAACCTCGGCCGGTCGTACCCCGCCCCCGCCGACCCGGACCGATGACCCGTGAGTTGCAGCCTGTGTTGTCAGAACTCGCTCGCGCCGACGCCCCCGCCAGCGATCGATCGCCCCAGAAGTTGAAGCTCAACCGTACCCGCCACGCTCCGAGGGTTCGGGGACCAAGCGCCTAAGCCCATTTCGCAGACCGATATACTCTGCCCATGCCCGAATCCCTCAGCGACCTGCAGGCCCTTGAGCGCTTTGTTGCGGAAAACGATGCGCTCTTGGAGCTGGAAACCAAGATCGGGCGATTCAACATCTTCGTTGCCCTGGGCGTGGTCACTGCCGAGCTTCGCCACAGCAACTTCCTGGCCTGGCTCCTGGACCCCAGCGAGTCGAATGGGCTCGGCGGGCTGTTCCTTCGGGCTGTCCTGATGGACCTGCTTCGGCAGACCGCCCCCGAGCAAAGGCTCTTCAGCCCGATCAAGCTCGATGGCGGTCAGTTGCACGGCATCGAGATCCGCCGGGAGTGGCGGAACATCGACCTGCTCATCACCTGCGAAGACCCCAGCTTTGTCATCGCCGTCGAAAACAAGATCCGCAGCTCCGAACACTCCAACCAACTGGCGCGCTACCAGCAGATCGTCCGCGAAAGCGGCGAGCTCTCCCGCTTTCAGCGTCAGCAGTTCGTTTACCTCACCCGCGAGGGCGATGAACCCAGCGAAGAAGACTGGACCGTCTACAGCTACGCCGACCTGTACCGCGTCCTGACCAAAGTTAGAGCCGCCTCCGGCGAACAGATGGGCGACGACGTACGCGCCTTCATCGACCACTACCTCCGCCTCATCGGGAGCCGATTCATGGACGACCAGGAAATCGTTGAACTGTGCAAAGAAATCTACAAGAACCATCGGCAGGCGATTGATCTGATTGTGGCGCATACGCGCGGCAGCGAGATTACCGGCATGTTGCCCAAAATTCTTGAGAGCCACACACATCAGTGGCGTGTTTATGACCAGAAACAAGGCGGAAGGATAAACGTAAAATTTCAACCAAAGAGTTGGCATGATTGGCTACCACCCGCAGGCGCAACAACCCACAAAAACATAAGTTGGCGACAGTGGTGGCTGTTTTATGTAATTGCCGACAACAATGGCAAACTGATTTTGACGCTCCGATTTTCTTCAACCAAGCCCCATGATGTCTTGTTCGAAGCAATGCAGGTTTTATTGAAGCATGGCGACCAACTCGGCTTCATCGCTCTGAAAATCGAAAATAACATGCCCAAAAATGAGTGGTTAATGAAGGAGGTCATCGGAAAAACACCGCTGTCTGACGATGGCTCGATCGATTATGACAGACTTGAAGCTGTCATCAATCCGGTTTTGGATCGCCTCGTCGAGCATGAAAGACTCGTCGCGCACTACCTTCAAAGCTCTCTGTAAAAAAACCCACGGACTCAGTCCGTGGGCTTCGTGTTCTGTTCAAACTCTATCGTCTTCTGTCAGCCGCCTTACGCGTTCGCCGCCATGCGCTGGGCCTTGGCGCGGGCGTCGTCCAGGGTGCCCACGTACATGAACGCGGACTCGGGCAGGTCGTCGCCTTCGCCGGCACAAATCCGGCGGAACGAGTTGATCGTCTCCTTGAGCGGCGTGTAAATCCCGGGGAAACCCGTGAACACTTCCGCCACGAAGAACGGCTGGCTGAGGAAGCGTTCGATCTTGCGTGCTCGGCTGACGATGAGCTTGTCTTCCTGCGACAGTTCGTCCACGCCCAGGATCGCGATGATGTCCTGCAACGACTTGTAGCGCTGGAGGATCGACTGAACCTGGCGGGCGACCTGGTAGTGGTCCTGGCCGATGACGCCGGGGTCGAGGATCGTCGAGGTCGACGCGAGCGGGTCCACCGCCGGGAAGATGCCCTTTTCGGCAATGCCGCGGGCAAGCACGACGAACGCGTCCAGGTGGCTAAAGGCCGTGGCCGGCGCGGGGTCGGTCAGGTCGTCGGCCGGGACGTAAATCGCCTGCACGGACGTAATCGCGCCCTTGTCCGTCGAGGTGATGCGCTCCTGCAACTCACCCATTTCCGTCGACAGCGTCGGCTGGTAACCGACCGCCGAAGGCATACGGCCCAGGAGCGCCGACACTTCCGAACCCGCCTGCGTGAAGCGGAACACGTTGTCGACGAAGATCAGCGTTTCCTTGCCCGACTCATCGCGGAACTCCTCAGCCATCGTCAGGCCCGAGAGCGCCACACGCAGACGCGCGCCCGGCGGTTCGTTCATCTGGCCAAACACCATCGCGACCTTATCAATGACGTGGGCCTTGTTGCCCTGTGCGTCGGTGTACTCGGCCTCGGACATTTCGCGCCAGAGGTCGTTGCCTTCGCGGGTACGTTCGCCCACGCCACAGAAGACCGAGTAGCCGCCGAACTCGCGCGCGACGCGTGCGATCATCTCCTGGATGATGACGGTCTTGCCGACGCCCGCACCGCCGAAGAGCCCGATCTTGCCACCGCGGACAAACGGGCAGAGCAGGTCAACGACCTTGATGCCGGTCTCGAGGATCTCGGTCTTGGGGTTCAGCTGCACAAAGGCCGGGGGCTTGCGGTGGATCGGCATTGACTTGGTTGCCGGGCACGGGCCCTTTTCATCGATGGGCTGGCCCAGGAGGTTGAACACTCGGCCAAGCACCTTTTCACCCACGGGCACGGAGACCGGTGCGCCGGTGTCGACGACGGTTGCGCCGCGGGTCAGGCCGTCGGTCGAGCCCAGCGCCACCGCGCGGACCTGTCCGCCGCCAAGGTGCTGCTGGACTTCGCCGACGAGGTGGATGGTTTGGCCGCTGACGGCGTAGTCGACCTTCAGGGCGTTATAGATGTCCGGGAGTGCGTCATCGGGGAACTTGGCGTCGAAGGTCGAGCCGATGACTTGGGAGATGATGCCGTTGGCCATGGTTGGGTTGGGGGGTTGGGGGTTGGGGTTCAAGCCGCTTGCGGCTTAGCAGGGCGTCAGAACGAAACAGGATCGCAGAGTGTAGAAGGATCGCGGATCGTTGCAACTCCGCTATATCGCTTGTTGATATATCATTATTTGATATATTGTCTCAATGGACGAATCCAACGCCCGACAGCGTGACCTGTTCCGTGGCTCGCTCGAAGTCCTCGTGCTCTCGCTCATCGCCGATGGTTGCGAGCACGGCTACGCGATCCAAAAACAGCTTCGCCACTCGACCGGGCAATCCCTGACCTATGGCACGCTCTATCCCCTGCTTCACCGGCTTGAGTCGTCCTCGCTGATCGCGTCTGATGCAACGACGGTCCGCTCGCGACAACGCAAGACCTATACGCTCACCAGCCTCGGCAGACGACACCTGCGCAAAGCCGCAGCCGACTGGCAAGGCACCATCGCCCGCTACCAGGCCCTGGTCCTGCCAGCGGTCAGACGGGTGGCGACACGCGACAACGCCAGCACGTGATCGAATAAAGATTGAACCTGTAAACGCCTGCAACGTCTATAGCTTGGTCGCCGATCTACCCCCGCAACGGAGAACCGCCATGCGCAGCATCCTGAGCCTGCTTCTGATCCTGATCTTGAGCGCGGTATGCCTGCCCGGCTGCGGGGAAGAGGAATACTATCCAGCCGCTCCTGCCGAACAAACAGATTCCTTTGCCTATACCACTGATAAGGCAATCGAGATCGGCGACTTAACGATCGGCTCGCCCGGCCGCACCCAGACCCCCAGTGATGAACAAAACGTCGTTATCAGTGATCCTGCGCAAACGCCCGCCACGCCGAGCGCTGCCGTGGAACGCAAGATCATCTACAGCGCCTCGGTCAATCTCGTGGTTGATGACTTCAATCCCGTTTCCGCCAGGATCGATGCACTGGCCAAACAGTTCGGCGGGTTCATCGCACGCTCGAATCTCTATGGCAGCGAAGGCGAACCCCGGCGTGGCGAGTGGACCTTGCGCGTGCCCGCCGACCAGTACAACGCCTTGGTGCAAGGTGCCCAGAAAATCGGCCAGGTCCGTTCGCTCTCAAGCGACAGCCAGGAGGTCACCGCGGAATATATCGACCTTGAATCACGCATCCGTAACCTGCGCGTCGAGGAACAACGGCTACACAGCCACCTGGCCGAGAGCACCAAGACACTCAAGGACATCCTCGCCATCGAACACGAACTCTCACGCGTGCGTGGCGAGATCGAGCGATACGAAGGCCAACTGAACCTGCTCAAGGACCTGACCTCGTTGTCGACGGTGCAGATATCCGTCGAAGAGATCAAGGACTATGTGCCCGAACCGACCGAAGAGCCGGGCTACACGACACAGGTCGCACGCGTCTGGGGCAGCTCGATTGACGCGGTCGGCACGTTCTTCACCTGGCTTTCGCTGGCGATCGTCGGGCTCACGCCGTGGCTGGTCGTCATCCTGCCACTACTCGTGGCGTTCATGTACGTGCTGCGTCGCCTGGCCCGACGAATGCGGGCAGCTAGAAACAAGCCTGTCACAGTCAAGGCATAAATGCTGACCCCCTGATCAATGCACGGTGATCAAGAAATCAGGTTGATCAGTAGTATGACGGCAACAATCAGCAGCCACACCAGTACAACAGCGAGGCACAGCAAGACACGCGTGAGGTCCCAGAGGATTTTCTTGAAGTAGGAAATCAGCATGTCGTCTGCCCGGTCGCCGATCGCGATCGCGAACTTTTCGAGGTCGACTTCGCCATCGACCATGCAGTTCCCGGCGATGCGCTTAAAGACGTAACCCGCGGTGAAAAACACCATCGATGTCACCAGACGAACGAACAACCCGCGGACGCCACGGACCTGTGTCTGCGATTCGCTTCGCGTGATCTTGAAAAAATCCCTGACACGATCGTCAAATGCTGGCAACGGAATGCGCAAGTTGCCGACGGGCTTGAGAAAAGCAACGAACGCCACGCCAAGCTGTTGCCCAAATCCGAGTTTCTTCACCACATCCCGCAGCCCGAGGTAGGCCACGCGGTTAAACCCCGCCAGCGCCGCGATCGGCACCATACAAATCACAGCCAGAATGAGCAGCCCGCCACGCGTGTAGGTTTGCGTCGCAACGGTCAGGCTGAAAATCAGCAAGGCCGCGGGCAGAAACGAAGCCAAATACACAGTGATAAAGATCAGGATCAGTCGACCAAGGGACTTACCCGCCAATTCCCAGATCACCGAACCAATAGCCTGTACTGCGCCGACTAAACCGAGTTGATCTTGATCTTGATCTTGATCTTGATCTTGATCTTGATCTTGATCTGAAGAGTGCATATCACGCAACCCCGTCGATTCGTTGGATTCAGCGGACATTGTTGTGTCCTGGTTTAGGTGATACGTCTACTTGATCGGCCCCGCCGCGATCAGCCGTTCAATCACCGGCTCAAGCACGTCGGCCATGACCTTGTAGCCCTCGGTCGTCAAATGCGTGCCATCCGTAAAAAGCTCAGCCTTCAGTGAGCCGTCGGCGTTCGTAAAATATCCTTGCAAATCAAGGAAAACGACCTCGTCCTTCGGGTAGTGATAGCCCGCGAGGATGCGGTTGGTCTCCTGGCACTTGAGCCACTTTTCCTTTTGCTTGACCGGCAAGATGCCCAGCACGATCACGCGCGTCGTCGGCAGACGCTTGCGGAACTCCTGCGCAACCGCGAGGACGCCCTCCGCCACGTCGCCCGGCGGGGTGTTGATCCCCAAATCCCACTTGACCTTGCCGCCGTCGCTCTGCATCACGACATAGTTGTTGGTGCCGCAGAGTAAGACTGCCACGCGCGGCGCTTGATCCTTAGGGAAATCGAGGTTGCCATGCGTGACGCGGTAGAGCATCACCGGCGTGATGTCGCCGGAGTTCCCCATGTTGATCGGCTTGTACTTGCCAAATCGCTCGTCCCACACCGGCTTGCCCTTGGCGTCCAAAAGCGACCAGCCCTTGGTGATCGAGTCGCCGAAGAACACGACCCGCGAACCCTGGGCCTGTGCGACTTCTTCATTGACACGCTTGAACTGGCTGTGCCAGTATTCGTCGGAGATGGCTGCGGGCATCGTCGTGCTGGGCGACACGGCGATCGGGTCCTCAAAGCGCGGGCCGGCCGGCCCGGTTGCGCAGCCAAGCATCGCAGAAGCGAAAGCCAGCACGACCAGCCATGCACACCGGTTCAGGTTCAGATTGTTCATGATCGTGAGCCTTTCATTGATCGCCTGGTAGCAGACGACAGGGAAGCATCCACAATAGCCGGCGGCCTAC